>CAZATH010000193.1:0-2549 GCA_964487995.1 uncultured bacterium | reverse complement strand
CTCTTTCTATCCCACACATTGAGCATATCTTCTCCCTTTCCCGGCACATGGCTAAGCAAAATACGTGCCTCCTCTTCTGATATATATCTCCACATCTCTTTAGGAAAGTACTTAAAAATATATACTTCTTTGTTGCCGATAAACTCTTTCCAAATCTCAGGAGACATCAAAACGGCAATATCTGGATGTTTTTTTACAAGGACACGTATATCATCTTCTGAAAGAAGCCCTCTATTGCCGGTTTTCTTCCAAAGATTATACTTTACATTTGTGGGGGCATCTTCTACCGATACACCCTGCATATATACTCTCTCCCATAGCTGTATATCACGAGATTTGGTTTTCACTAAAATATTCTTTAGTTTCTCGGCACTGAGATACTTCCACGTCTCTGGAAGCTCCATTAGACAACTGATAGGAAGACTACTAACAAGATGGGCATATCTTTCTGAAAACTCAATATCTCCGCTACATATAAGGAAAATCAGGATATCATCGTCAAGATACTTAGTAAAGTGGGAAGCCTCCCTTTGCATCTTACTGCTACACCGTACTCCCTCTGGCCAATGCTCAAACAGGGGAAGCAGATCTTCTACATAATCGGCAAGAAGACATAAAACCTCTCGCTTAAGCTTATCTTTGTACAATACAAATTTCTCACCAGAAAGGGCTATTCCCCTAATTAGTTCTCTCAGTATATCTACATCGTCTATGCTAAGTACCATATCCCAAATATCATCTTCAGGCATGCTCCTTAGGATCTGAAGCCTCTCATGTTCATCAATGGAAAGAAGTAGCATAGCCTTCTTATCGCCAGAAAGTGTGGCAAATATAGGGGTTTTTAGCAATGAAGAGCCGTATCCTGAGATGATAACGTTATCTATAAACTCATCATCGGCATACTCTATCACATACGGTAAAGCCTCAGGGATAATTTCACCTTTTTCTACCATTACCTTATACGCATCTTTATACATCCCCCTATCTAAAAGCACCTTTACACCACGGGCAGTATCGGTAGAGGAAAGAAAAGCCCACCTTCTGACAAGCTCAAGAGGGGCATCTTCGGGAATACCATCTTTAAACATCAACGTAAGCATATCGTCGGGAATACCTATCAGTACCTGAGAAAGTATATCTCTGTGTCGGCTTAAAACTTCAGCCGGGGCGTGATTCCACGGTATGGAAAGTTCTTTTAATACCTGATGAGAGGGTGGTATAGCAAGAAGATGTTTCCACAGATTATCGGTTGAAAGATATTTATACATTCCACTTTCCAGTAAACACATGGATATATTACCCGCAGGGAGCATGTTTAAGAAGTCAGTATTCATAGAAGATATCAGTTTACACACCATCTCATGTGGCACCATAGAAGATACATCAACACCTGAAAGTAGCCAAGACTTCAGAAGACTATCATGTACCTCCTTATCACCAAGGGCACTATACAATTTAAATGAAGCATCGGCATCAAGGGAAAACAGAAACTGGGTTTCCATCTTCTCCCACCTGAGCATATCTGCAAATTTTTTTAGCGTGGAGCTGTCAGCTTTTTTGATAAAAGAGGATATCATAGCAAGGGGAGTGTTTTTCAGTATAGATATGGCCCTCTTTTTATCTGTCCTGTATATGTGAAGTGTCATATCAATATCTATACCCGGCATGGTAAGATCATCGCTTATAAGTCTAAGGAGTGAACCAGCATCGCCAACGGTCATGAGAAACGACATAAACAGATGTTTATCAATGCGCCTGACAAGCCTTCGCAAGACCCTTCTGTCAAGAACCTCCAGTAGCTGGAGTATCCTATCTTCCGAAAGTGCCGTAAATACCATATTCCAATCTTTACCAGATAGCCTCGGTGCCAACACCTTCCAACTCTCTTTGTCAATATTCTCAAGAAGGCTTTGGACGATATACACACCCCACTTGACCATATCACCCATTCTATAGGCAGAAAGTAGGTGAAGACGTGCCTTATCATCAACTTGAAGTAGCACACCACCGTGTTCTAGTATGCGGCGCAGTGATGTGGGAGACATGAGCATAACAAACTGACTAAGCACATCTTCTTTTAAACTGTCAAGTATGTAAAACAATGTTTCCCTGTCAAGCCTTCTGATGATGATATCCGGCGATACCACTTTTATAAGCAAGGATATCAACCTAGTGGTAGCAGATGGTTTTAGGAGAAATATAAATCTCTGAAGATATTCATCGGGTATACGAAAAAACAATACAAAGACTCCCTCTGAAGAAACGTTTTCCACCAAATGGTTTACCACATCACGAGATGCATTTTTTATAAACGCTACAAAGTCCTGGGCACCCAGCCGAAGCAATGTATCCTCCACTTCATATGAAGTAGCCCTGAGGATATCCTCAGGGCTACTTTTTAACACTTCTCCCAGTATCTTTTCATCAAGACCGTATAGGCTACGTAATGCCACCTACTACATCATGCCTCCCGAGTTTTTCTTTATTAGATCTACAAGCTCCGATGTGTTTTCGGCAACCCGGGTCAGTGCCACCAGAGATTCGTTGAT
>CAZATH010000192.1:0-2550 GCA_964487995.1 uncultured bacterium | reverse complement strand
TGCATAAAACATTTCATCTCTTTCAGGAAAATACACCACTCCTACCACAGGTATACCCTTTTTCATTAGGGCAATAGAAACGGCATATACAGGGACACCTCTTATAAAATTGGCTGTTCCATCAATGGGATCAACAAGCCAATACCTCTCAGCATTTTTCACTCCTCCGGTTTCTTCACCACGCCATGCTACATCCTTAGCCTGAGTTAATATCTCCTTTATAACCTCCTCTACCGCTATATCAGCTTCAGATACAAAATCATCAGGACTTTTCTGCCGATATTCTATTTTCCTCCGAAAATACCTCTTTGCCACTTTTCCCCCACTGAGTGCTGCATCTATCGCCAAATTTAGATAATTCATCCCATAGATCACCTCTATCTATATGATAAAAAAAGTATCCCGCTTCGGCTCCAATAAGAATAATATACCCCATAAGATAAAACCAAAAGAGTAGAAACATTACGTCTGCTATAACTCTATAAAGTTGGAAAATTCTGCCGAGCGTAATGTACTTGACAAACATCCATTCCAAAAATATAGTGCCTAAAGTAGCTACCACAGCAGATACCATGGCATACTTTATCTGCACTTTTCTTGTGGGAGCAAGATAATAAATAATGGCATAGATAAAAAACATTAAAAGCCACCGATCCGCTCCAGCCATCATCCAAACAACAAAAGAATCACCAGAAATACCTAAAAATCTTTCAAATAACATCATAAACCGTGAGATGTAGAAAAGAACAGGTTGAAAAACGGCAAACAGGAGAAAGGCAAAGACAATTCCGCTTCCCCACAACCTCCCTCTCCAAATACCTTTAGAGGGAAATCCCCATACATAGTTAACCATCTGTTCAATAATATAAAATAATGAGGTTCCTGTCCATGCAAGGGGAATCATTCCCAGAAAACCCCAAGATTTAATAGATAAAGCTTCTTTAAGCAAATTTTCCAAAAACTGACCAGATACAGGAACAAACTGGGGTATACCACGCATGATAAGTTCCTTTAAAGATTCGGCACCCCACAAAGAGAAAAACCACATAAATACCAATAAAAGCGGTATCAACGAAAAAAATGTAAAATACGCTATAGCTGCCGCCGAAATCCCAACCCTATCATTACCTATTTTTGCCAGTATTAAGCATACTATTCGATACCAACTTTCAACAGTATGTTTTATTTTAGACGAAAGCATCTTTATACTTCCACATTAGGTATCCATAATAGATAGATACAAAAAACAATAGGACACCCGCTACAATCATGGAAAGTACAAGTATTTTACTAACCGGATTCTGATAGGACAGCACATCGGATACCAATGGGGTATAAATAACACTTCTCAGTGTCATAGCCCCTGCAAACAATCCCATTGGTATCATCAAGGCTAGTAAAAACCAACCTGACTTAGAACGCCTTCTCATAGCTCCCCTTCCGGCAAAGTAGGGAAGCACAAATATCATTGCCGTAATGAAAGTTATCTTTTCAAATAAGCCCGAAGCGGGCAGGCCCAGGAAAAAGAGGATACCAAATATCGTTGTCCAGGTATACAGTTTATCAAGCTCCTTTTTTGTATTGGAAAAATCATAAAGTGCTCCTTCTAAGTAGGTAAGGAAAGAATATGCCACTTTGTAAACCACGGAAGAAGGATTCTTCTTTAGCATTTTCTCCAAATTCTTTGCCGATTTCTCTCCCATTACGGAGATCAAAACTTCCATAATCCTATCGGGTGAATCTGTTTCTAAAATAGGCACAAGTTTGTTTTCCCAATACGATAAAACACCTTTATACACTTCATTTAGCCTTTCATCAAACTTTTTCAAAAAGTTTGCCTTTTCATATTTTTCCCTGACAACATCCCACTTTTTGAGCAATTTTTCCTTCTGTTTCTCTGTAAGTAGAGGGGATTTCTCTACTTTCTCTTTATACTCTTTCAAGATATCCAGAAGCTTACCCTTTTTTATCTCCGATGACACAAATTTCACCTCCTAAAAGAAAAAGCCGTGGGAATTCCCACGGCTTTATTCTACCAAATTTAGATACCTTATTTGGCAGTATCAGCAGATGTAAGAGTAGGAACGGTAGCATCAACAAACCAGAAAATGAACCCCCATGCCAAAGCCATAAATATAGCCGATGCATTAGACATTCCAAGGGCAATCATAGTCATATACCAACCAATACCACCTACCACAAAAGCGGATACAAGTTTAACCCATACGTTACTTGCTATCCAGCCATATACAACTCCTGCTACAAATAGTATTAAACCAATCCATGCCATATCGGGTCACCCCCTTATCTGCGAATGAGGACCTTGCCCTGGGCAATCTCCTCACCATAAGACCTCTTAATAGAGCTGTAGCTGACAAAGAAACCTACAATAAGCACTACAATAACCACTATACGAGCAGCCAAGATCCATGGTCCAATCTTTGGTATATCGGCATCGGCAACACCTATGTACTTTGCAAGTGTAGAAGGATTAAAGGAGAAATAGCCACCCTTGGCATAGTCAAGTGTGGAGAAGAAGAGAATAACGGC
>CAZATH010000191.1:0-2555 GCA_964487995.1 uncultured bacterium | reverse complement strand
GCCTATGATACACTAAGAGATAGCATGTAGAATCTATCTTCTCATATATCAAAAGACTGTTCAATGAATTTCTATCCTCCCGCAAACTGTATTATCCAATCCGATAGCTCTCTATCCCTGTCTCCCTTTTCAATGTGTTTCACTCTATTTAGCCCCTTTATTTTATAATCGGGATCCTCTTGGCTCTTCTCTTTATTCCCCTTACTTTATGCTGATTTATGCGATAGAGTATAAGATAATCTTAATCCTTTTAAGTCTTATTCTACCATAAGCTTCTTTTTTCAATTACAATATAATCAACCTCAAGGGTCAGCCTCAGAGTGTCTGTGGTCCCAACTACACTGATATTGTCCCCTGTTTTGTTATTTTGATGTAACCTATTACACTTGTAAGGTATAGTACCATTGCCACTATAAATGGGAGGTACATGTAAATGCTTATCAAAAATGTGGATATAAATGGAATGAAAATACCTATAGTACGATATGTGGTGGACATTGAACCAAAGAATACACCTCTTTTTTCTTCGGGTATGGTCTTGTAGATCATGGATTTGTGAACAGGAAACCAAAGAACATTTCCTGATGTAAGGAATAAGATAGCTACGAATACGGGTATGATATTATCCATATATACAGCAAAGATAAACATGCTCTGGCCAGCTATAAAAAGAAGAACGCCACCTACCAACCAAACTCTCGACTTTATTTTCTTGTCCTTTAAAAAGTTGCCTAAGAGTATAGTTACTGCAGAGTTTATCACCTCGAGAAGCATAAGTACAAAGAATGTTTCTTTCAGCACGATCAATACAAAATAGGCCAAGACAATGGTAGTAATGAGGGCATCTCCGAGCGCAAGGCAAATCTCAATGAAAAAGAGCGAAAAGAAGCTTTTTGGAATTTTAAATTTGTTCTTTTTACGGACCTCAATCACAAATGTTGCTTCCTTTATGTTGGTGATTCTTCGTAGTACATATATCACCATCAAAAGATCACCGATGCAAAGTAACAAAAATAGATATCTATAAGCATCCGCCCAAGGAAAAATATAACTGAGCACAAAACCAAATGCAGGAAAGGCTACGATCTGAACATACTCAGGCACCATAATATGGTACAGGAAAGCCCTTTCTCTGATGTCCTCGGGATACGCATAATGTTCATAAGTAGGATATATTGGGTAGAATATTGTCCCAAATTTCATGACAGTGAGCCCAGTTAAAAGGATCAGAGATGCGTATGGACCAACAGCGAAAAATAGTATGAAATAAGAGACTGCTTCCAGTAGGTATATACTGGCCATGGTAATTTTTGCACTAAGTGCTTTGTCAATAAGTTTACCTACAACAAATGGTCCGATTGCCACAATTATGTTTACAATAGTATAAAGTATTCCAACTTCGAGGATCACATATCCGGTCATAAACAGGTACATTATCACTGCATATTCTCCAATCATCAAAGGAGAACCAAAGGTATGCATAAGTATGTAATTTTTAGCATCCCTCGGGAAATCTCTGAATCGTAGGTTTTTAGTATTCATAGATACACCTCGGATCAGGGGCATCTATCGACCCATAGTATGAATAAGCCATCCCAGGACAGCCGCCTTTACAAAAAGGTAAAAATTTACAATCACCACATTTCGTATCACCTAAATTACGAAGAGTTCTTGTTATATCCCATCCCTCCCATATCTCCCTAAGTGAGTTTTTTAGTAAATCCCCCATTAAAAAATTATTAAATTGTAAGTAAACGCAAGGGAAAACCTCTCCTCTAGAGGTAATATGAATTTTTGTTATTCCCGCATCACACTGAACAGCTTTTTTATCAAGTTCTGATGAAAGGTTAATACTTTTAAGGCTCTCAAGTTCATCTTCCACGAACTTATGATACTGGCAAAATTCACCACGCAACCCACCGTCGTATTTGATTCCTTTTTCTTTGAGAATTTTCATTACTATCCTTTCATTCTCTAACATTTTTTGTATATCGGGCAGATATATCATGTCTTCTTTATTGAAAAGTGCCATAGTAGATGCTCCAAATTTATTGATTCTATTGATATCAGTTACTATTTTAACCGTCTCAATTAGTATTTTATTGTCTATAGCAGAATTTATTGCTGAGAGCACGTCCTCCTTGCTAACATTGTATTCACTGACCATATGATTTATAACGCACTCTTTTTTCACAGATCCTTTATTAATGTACTTAATAAGATAATATAGTATTCTATCACCCACCAAAATTGACCCATATTTTCGATTATAGATGAATAAAACACCGCCATCTAATTTTTCTTCAAACCTATAAAAAATATGAGGAGAGGTTTTCAATCTCACTTAAATCCCTCAAATAGATGATTGCCACAGATTGCCACCATGGTGGGATTTCTGTGAGGCAGTTCTTTCTATTAAAATGTCCGCTTGATCTATACCTATCCTTTCCATCCATTTGTCTATTTCTACTACATGTTCCATTTTTTGTCACCTCTATTATAGGGTATGCGTTGTATATATATATTTCGCTTGTTTATTTCTTTGTGTATAGTCC
>CAZATH010000190.1:0-2563 GCA_964487995.1 uncultured bacterium | reverse complement strand
TACCGGTGTATACATTGCCAATTTTAAGCATCCACTGAGGCTGATGGTAGATGGTGCCCGTAAGGCTGAGAAGATGGCAAAGGATACGGGAAGAAACCGTATATATGCCATAGCACTTCAGAGATCGGGTTCGGAGCTTAGAATGGGTGCTTCATATGACAGGGTTATGGATATGAAAGATTTTTATTATACGTATATGAAACGGACCCAAGATTCTGAGGCAACGATTTCACCAAAGTTTATATACGACTTTGAGCATCACCACCAAGGAGAAGATATCGTGTGGGAAGATGTTGGCACCGATGTTGCCATGAAAAAAGAAGAAACAGCCCGAGAATTTGTAAAGTATATCCTTAAGAGACGTATTGATGATAAGAAAAATAAAGATAAAGCGTTCATAGATACGTTATTTAATGAAGTTTATGGAAAAAATGTAAAGGAATTTTCTGAAAACATAGAGGTGCTCAGGATGATTAGGTATCTTGACACAAAAGGTGGTGATGAAAAATGATAGCATTGGAAATGTTGCCCCTTACAGATATGATCTTTAGACACCACACCCATTTTGGTGTCGGCGATATATCGGGTAGCTTTAACATGCCACCTGTTTCTACTATTGTTGGAGCACTACGAACGGCTATAGGTAATGCATTGGATGTTGATTGGAGCCTTTATGTCCAGTCAGGAGAAAGAGATGAAATATATGACCTGATAGGTGATGTCGATGGAGAACCACCGTTTGCCGTTTCTTTTCCCTATCTCATTGTGGGGAATACTCCAATGATCAAAATGCCTTTTAATGTGATTGTTGCCGAGCAAGGTAAGGAATACGCAGGTATTTTTATCCCATTTGAGACAGAGATAGAAGATGTGCCATTTAAACTTACTAAGCTTATAGATATGAAGGGTAAAAAGCCACTGTCTGGTGATGTGTATATAAGCCTTTCTGCCATTGAGAAACTATACAGTGAAAAAGGACATTGGGTGAAGCTAACCCGTAGTAGTGTAGAAGGGGATGGTGATTTTGTAGTTCTCTCTGATGTGTTAGGTGTTTTCTTCCATACAGGTATTAAGATAGACAGGAGTAAATATACCGTCTTTAGGGGCAAACAGGGTGGCTACATGTTTAGGTATAAGGGCATAGAGTATTTACCAGCGGTAAAGATTGGTGCCATAGTTGTAGGTGATGCTAACGTTTTGGAAGTGTTAAAGAAGTTGGCGGGTAAAGAGATATTTGTAGGTGCCAAAGGTGGAGTTGCCTATGTGAATGTAGAAGATGTGCCATTTCCCCTTAACAAAGCCAGTAGTAAGGTTTGGATTTTGTATAGTCCCATGTATCAAACGCAGCCACCGTTTGGATTTGATGATATGCCCAGTGGTGTGGCTTTACAGGGTAAATACATTATTACAGGTTATAACATAGCCGAGAGGGATGGAAAGCCCACAAAGATTTCCCTTCCCCCTTCTTCGGTCTTTTTCTTTGAGGGTGGTTATAACGGAAAATCCAAGTCCATATTTATCACTTTATAGGAGGTGTGTCTTATGGAGAAGAAAATCGTTGGAATGTATTTTATCTCACAGGTTCATGCCGGTGCAGGTGGCGATGTGGGTATTGTTGATCTTCCCATTCAGAGGGAGAGAATAACAGGATATCCTATCATTAGGGGTGTTAAAGGTGCCTTTAGACATCAGATAGAACTAGATAAGAACCAGATAAGAGAGATATTTGGACCAGAAGATAGCGGTGAACAAGAGGCAGGTGCACTCTCATTTTCTGAGGCAAGAATACTTCTGTTTCCCGTAAGGGGTATAAGGGAGCCATTTTACTATGTTACGTGTCCCACGGTGTTAAAGAGATTTAAGAGAGATGCCGAAAAGAGCTTTAATGTTCCCGATGTAGACAATCAAAAGGCTTTATCTATGAATGGAAAAGACTTATATCTTGAAGGAATCAGAATAGGCAGCCAAAAAACACCTGAAATAGATGAGGTGTGGAATGCCATTAAGGATGTTATACCTTCTGAATTTGTAGAAGATGTGAAAAAGCGTTTTGTCATTGTTTCTGATGAGCTCTTTGGCTATCTTGTTAAGACAACCACAGAGGTGGTACCACGCATACGTATTGATGAGAAGACAGGAACGGTGAAGAAAGGTGCTTTGTGGTATGAAGAATATCTGCCAATGGATAGTGTAATGTATGTTGTGATTAGAGATAGAGGTATCAAGAGGAATAAGATTAAGAAGCTCATTGAAGAGTTTGTTAAGGCTGTAGATGGCAAAACCATGACACTTGGTGGAAAAGTTGGTGTAGGTAGCGGATTTGTCAGAGTAAAGGTTTCAGGGTAGGAGGTGAGGGTGATGTTTGATATAGAAAAAAAGCTTGCCCACATGGCTCTTGGCGATGTTATGGATATAAAGGATAACGATCATGCAGATGATTCCAATCATGCAGGTGATTACAAAATTCTTGTCAAAGGTTTCGGTTCGCGGATTATGAACAATGGACTTCTTGGTGCCATGGCTTTTTTGGCATCAAAAAACAAAGAGCATCATCAAGCACTCT
>CAZATH010000189.1:0-2567 GCA_964487995.1 uncultured bacterium | reverse complement strand
TAGTTCTCTTAATATGCGGTATATAGGTCCCATTCCTCCCCTTCCTTGTATGGTGAATCCAAAAGGGGCAAGTTGTGCAGCCAGTTCGTACCCGTGGGATGGTTGTAGTCTGATGAAGAGAAGAAGTAGTAGCTTTAAAAACCAACTCCCATAAGCTCCCCATCTACGGCTTCTTCCAAAACCTCTTCCTCTTGGCACTATTATCCCTCCTTCTTCTGTAGTGTATCATATGAGAGAGAATGGGGTAAAGGGGAGATATTCTATGGATAATAGATGGAATGGAAAACATATATTACATGCTTTAACTGGTGGCATAGCGGCTTATAAGGGAGCATATCTTACAAGTGCTATGCATAAGTTAGGCGCTATTGTTCAGACCATGTTAACTCCAAAAACTTTGGATTTTATAGGGAGTAGAACTTTAGAATCTCTAAGTGGCAATTATGTTATGGTTAATGATGATCATCCTCTTTGGAAACGTGCATCCCATGTGGAAGCTGCTCGTTGGGGAGATGTTTTGGTGATTGCCCCTCTTACCGCTAATACCTTGGCAAAAATGGTTGCCGGTATTGCCGATAATGTTGTTCTTGACACATATCTTGCCTTTACAGGACCAGTTGTGTTGGTTCCTGCTATGAATAGTGCCATGTTTGAACATCCATCAACTCAGAGAAATATTGACGTAATAAAGGGATATAACAATCACATTGTGGTTCCTCCTGATGCAGGATATCTTGCATGTGGTGATATGGGTAAAGGTAGATTTCCGGAGATAGATAAAATTCTTGATTATGTTGAAAAGGCTTTGGTGAAAGATAAGCCTCTTAAGGGAAAGAAAATTGTTGTTACTGCAGGTCCTACAAGACATTTTATTGATGATGTTAGATTTATTTCGAATCCATCTTCTGGAAAGATGGGATATGAAATTGCCAGAGAGGCATGGATTCTCGGTGCAGATGTGGTTTTATTGTTGGGGAAGGGTGCACGAGTATCTTCTCCTCATTTTGCCTCTACTGTGTATTTCGATACGGCACAAGAGTTGTTAGAGATTCTTATGGATAATGTTAAAGATGCTGATATTTTGGTTATGGCAGCTGCTGTAGGAGATTTTATTCCTGAAATGGTTAATGGTAAATTAGATCGAAGAGAGGGAATGTTTACTCTTTCTCTTTTTCCATCTTCTGACATTGTTAAGACTGTAAAAGAGCAATCTGGTATTTATACAGTTGGTTTTTCTGCAGAATCTGGAACTGGTATAAAAAGAGCTATTAATAAAATGCATCAGAAAGGAATTGATGCCATTGTTTACAATGATGTGTCCAATAAGAAGATAGGTTTTGAAAGTGATTATAATGAGGTCCATGTTATATTTAAAGATGGCAGAGATGTGCATATTGATTATGGAACCAAGAGAGAAATTAGTAGGAATATATGGCAAGAGGTGATAAAGGATGTTCTCAATGGATAAAATACGTACGTTCTCTATAATTGCACATATAGATCATGGAAAGTCTACTCTTGCAGATCGATTTCTGGAAAGAGCTGGTAATAAAAAAGCTAAAAATGTAGAACAATACCTTGATCAAATGGAACTAGAACGGGAAAGAGGGATTACTATTAAATCACATCCCGTTTCTTTGGATATTGATGGTTTTCGTTTTAATATCATAGATACGCCAGGTCATGTTGATTTTTCTTATGAAGTTTCTAGAGCACTTGCGTCATGTGAGGGGGCTTTGCTGGTTGTAGATGCTACGCAAGGAGTTGAGGCACAAACGCTCGCCCATGCTTATAAGGCCATTGAAAATGATCTAGAAATTATTCCTGTTATCAATAAAATAGATCTTCCGGCTGCCGATCCAGAGCGTGTTAAGAGGGAGATAGAGGATCTTATTGGTATTGATGCCTCAGACGCTATTTTAGTTTCTGCTAAGATGGGGTGGGGAATAGAGGAGCTTATAAATGCTATTAAAGAGAAGATACCTGCCCCACGGGGAAAAGAAGACAAGCCGCTCAGGGCATTAATTTTTGACAGCAAATACGATAATTACCGTGGTGTAATCATATATGTAAGGGTGTTTGATGGTGTTATTCGAAAGGGCATGAAGATAAAGCTCATGGCTACTGGTAGTGAGTATGAGGTTAATGAGCTAGGAATCTTTAGACCAGAAATGGTTGGCACAGATGAATTAGGTCCTGGTGAGGTGGGTTGGGTCGCTGCTACTATTAAAAATATTAGAGATGCTCAGGTGGGTGATACGGTAACATCTGCTAAGAATCCGGCAGATGAACCTATACCAGGATTTAGAAAAGTTAAACCTATGGTATTTGCCGGTTTGTACCCTGTTGAGAGTGAGGATTTTGAGAAGCTAAGGGATGCGTTGAGCAAACTGGCACTTAACGATGCAGCACTGTTTTTCCAACCTGAAAATTCTCCAGCCCTTGGTCCCGGTTTCCGGTGTGGATTTTTGGGGCTTTTACATATGGAGATTGTGAGGGAAAGATTGGAAAGAGAATTTGATTTAGAGCTGGTTATTACGACACCCAATGTCATATATCGTATTATA
>CAZATH010000188.1:0-2568 GCA_964487995.1 uncultured bacterium | reverse complement strand
CAGTAGCGAGAAGAGTGCTGATTAATCTGATAGAAAAATTCAAAGATAAGTTTAGAATAGGACTAATGACATTTAAGTTAAGTGGAGATGTAGAAAAATACAATTTGCATAATTCACTTTATTTTGTATCATACAACGAGAAGTCTTACTGCCCTTCCGAAACAAAAATATGTTCGGAAAATTCCAGTATCACATGCCAAGATGATACAGATTGTGTTGGTGGTAAATGTGTAGATCCATGCGTGGAGTATTGCAAAACGGAAAGCGAATACTACAAGCAACTTTGTGAGCATAAGTGTACCAGCGAAAATCCAAATTTTGATGTAGATTATCTCGATAGCATTATTACTACATATCAGATAGGGTCAGAGCAAAGAGATAGATATTGCAGATTGATATACCCTAAATATAAAAAAGTGGCAAATCCATCAAGTCAAGGGGACTACATATATTACAAATTTGCCTACCCTTTCTACAGCAAAGAAGATGAGGGAATCGGTTTTGCCTATTCGAAAGACTATGATCCTCACGAAGGATGCAGGTATCAATCCGGCGACTTCTGTGGAACAGATCCATACGTTATCTATAAATCAAAAAAAGGAAATTCTGATGGATTAGATGGATATTCTCAAATGATTGGAACTATTTGGTTGGGCCCCACAGATACAGATATAGCTTTAGGTTATTTAGATTTTGGCAGAAGATTAATGTGGTTCCATGTTGGGCCCACTTGGTATTCTAATACTTCTCCAGGTGCAGGCTATTTACAAGTACCTATAAATGACTTAATAGATAGCAATGGGAACTCAACATACACATACAGTCTATTACTTAAGAAACTATCTATAAAAAATCAAGATGAATATATGGCTTGCTCTAAGAGCGACAAAAATAATTGTGAATATATAATAAACGCAGGATTAACTCCCATACCAGGCACTCTGCAAACAGCTATAGATTATCTATCAGGTGATCTAAGTCCCATAAAATATTGGTGCCAGAAGACATTTATAGTATTAGTAACCGATGGCTTGCCCAGTGTAGATGAGAATGGGATAAAGAGAGATGCCAACTACCTAATGCCTTTAGTTTTAAATAAAATTGACACTTTACGTCATTTAATAAAAAATATTAATGGCAAGAATTTTGTGTTTGATGTTCCAACATATGTCGTAGGATTAGGTTTAACAGAAGAAGCAAAAAGCAAATTGAACAATATGGCTTTACATGGAGGCACAGGAAAAGCATATTTTGCTTATAATGAAGAGGAATTATATAATAGCTTACATCACATATTCTTGGACATCATCAAAAAGGCATCTTCAGGAACTGCTGCATCTGTAGTTTCCACCAAAAAAGCATCGGGAGCCATAGTATTGCAAGCCATTTTCTATCCTCAAAATCCCGACAATCCATATATCATGTGGACAGGCTCATTGAAGAATTTATGGTTCTATTTAGGACCTTTTGCCCAGAACATGCGAGAAGATACAGATAAAAATCTAACACTAAATCTTTTCTCAGATTATATTGTGGATTTCTTCTTTGACAATTCAACCAATACGATTAAAGCCCATATGTTTGAAGATACTAATGGAGATGGTCAACCGGATACATCTCTACCAGATAAAAACTTAGAAGATATCATTTATCTGTGGGATGCAGGCAAAGCACTTTGGCAAACATCTCCTGACCAGAGAAAAATATTCACGGATTTAGATAACCTAACAGAGGACTCTGTAAGGGGTAATTTTATAACTGAGAACGCGGGAAAATTGAAAAACTACCTTGATGTTGGGAACGAAGAACAGGCAAGAGATATTATAAAATATATAAGAGGTGAAGATATCGAAGGTTATAGAACAAGAAGTATAACTATAGGTTCAACCACAGGAGTTTGGAAGCTGGGAGACATCATCTATTCCACGCCTCAGGTCATATCAAATATGCCAATAAATCATTATCACACAAACTATAACGATGATACATATAGAAGTTTTTATGATAACATGACTACAAGAGGCATGGTTTTTGTAGGAGCCAATGATGGTATGTTGCATGCCTTCAGACTTGGGAAATTGACTATTCTCAACCCCGTAAATGGGAATGTAGCAAAACTGGAGAAGCAGCCTCCTACAACTGTTTTGGGTTCAGAAGCATGGGCGTTCATTCCTAAAAATATTCTTCCTTACCTTAAATACTATATGTCACCTAACTACTGTCACCTTTACTATGTTGATCTGACCCCCTTCATAGTTGACGCAAGCATCAACAAACCGGGAGAACACATAGGAGACTACTATAAACAGCCTAAAAACGGCGATTCCAATACCTGGAGAACTATCCTCATAGGAGGACTCAGATTTGGAGGAGCTTGTGGTAACAACTCAACTGAAGCTATAAAGCCCCCAAACGATACAGGAAGTGTGCCTGAGGGCATAGGCATGTCTTCCTATTTTGCGATAGATGTAACCGACCCAGAAAATCCCACAGTGCTTTGGGAGTTTACTGATAAGGATCTTGCCTTTACCACTACGGGTCCTGCTGTTATACATATTCCCTATATAG
>CAZATH010000187.1:0-2575 GCA_964487995.1 uncultured bacterium | reverse complement strand
TGTCTTATTATGTTGTATAACCTAACGCCTAGTCTGTCAATCTCATCTTCATCATATTCAGCACCAACTATACATCCCACATATTCATCAAGGTTGTGTAGTATCTGATTTAGTTTCTCAACATTCTTGTACGATAGTTTTTTGATTATAGCATCGTGTAACATAACTCTGTAATACCCATCTCCCGCCGTGCAAACAAATCTCACATACATTATGCACAAATCTTTCAATGTATACTTAGTATAATCTACCAAGTCTCTCACCTCCAACTTGAAATGGTTGCGGGGGGAGGATTTGAACCTCCGACTCCCGGATATCTCACCTGCTTCACGGCTGGGGGGTTTACCAAAGGCGGACCCTGGGCCGGCATTCACACGCACCTCAAGGTACGTGCCTGACACCCAGGACTTACCCGCCATATAACCGCCAGTCAGCCGGGAGGCCAACTGGCGGTGGTATACTGCACTCCCGCGGGAGATTTTGGGATAGGATACCTTACCCCCCTTACCAACGCTCCGCAGGCTATGAGTCCGGGCGGCACTCCTGGCTGCCTCACCCCGCATTATTTCCAAATTCTCAACCCCCCTTCACCAGCTTTTATCTGAGCTGGTGTGAATGATTTTCCACATTTATCGCAAACTATAAACCATCTGTTACCCATTCTTATATTCACGTGTCCACAGTATGGGCACTTGTACTCGTTTATCAATCTACCACCTCGTAGCATATCTTCTTGCTTTCTTTGTCGATATACACTTTCAGATATGTTCCCTTTTTTATTCCAAGTTCTTTCGCAAACCTGTGCGGTATTGTTGCCTTCAGATTGTGGTTTATGTCTGCCACCTTAACAAACTCTACTTCTGCCATATGGATGATAAATACCTGATAGTATATAAGATTTTCCCTCAAACAAAAACCCTTATATATGTCTATGTTATATATGATTCTATGGGAAGGCCAAAGACAAAGGATGGTATTCGAACATCTGTGTATATTCGCCGGGACCTGTATGACAGTCTTATAAAGTCTCTTGAAGATGGGGAAAGCATATCTTCTGTCATTGACAGAGCACTTGAATATTATCTGAATAATGTAGATGTTAGTGAACTACCCCTTGCTGACGCAAGGGGCTTCCTGCTTCATAGAGAGAACTTGCCCCGAAACCACATCCATATAGGATATGGTTCGGAGTAGAGGTTCTCTCTCCACAGGCACTTCGGGTCGTCCCAACCCTGCTTTTAGTATGTTCAGAGAAGCGTTATAATCTCTATCTGCTGTCCATCCACATACAGGACATCTGAATACTCTATCACTCAGTTTTATATCTACTATCTCTCCACATTTTGCACATTTCTTGCTTGTATTTCTGGGAGAGACCTTAACTACTGCCCTACCAGCACCTTCCGCCTTGTAGGACAGCATCCTCATGAACTCCCCCCATGAAGCATCAAGTATGTGTCTGTGTATTGTCCTATTGTTTCCTTTTCTGACAAGTCCTCTAACATTCAAATCTTCAACAATCACCCTGTCGTAGTTATCCACATAGAACCTTGATAATTTGTGCAGAAAATCCCTACGCTGATTGTTCAATCTTTCATACAACTTTGCCAATTTCTTTCTGCATTTTTCATAATTCTTTGAACCTTTTTTCTTTCTGGATAATTCTCTCTGCACCTTCCTAATTCTTTCAATCGTTTTATCTATAAACTTCGGATATTCTACTGCTCTGCCTTCACTATCCACAAGGAACTTCTCTATACCAACATCTATCGCTATTACCTTTCCTGTCTTCTCCATAATCTCTGGTTGAACTTCAACTTGAATTATTGCATACCATCTTCCACTCGGATACTTCTTTATCCATATTCCTTTCACTTTTCCATCTATCTTTCTGTGTATCTTTGCTCTGATACTCCCTATCTTTGATAATGATATTCTGTTATTTTTGGCATCTATTGAAAACCCACTCTGATTGAAATTCAACGACTTAAACCTGCCTTTCTTCTTGTATCTCAATTTTCCTACTTTCTTTCCATTCTTTTTCAATCTTGATAATGCCCTTATATTGCTCCATAACTGATAATTCACCATCTGCAATACCTTTGAATATACCTTTTTCAATTCTGGATTTTCCTCCTTCAATTTCACTATCAATGCCTGTGTATCTTTCTGTGTTATCTTTATGCCTTCTTTTCTTGCTTTGTTTATTTCTTCCAACAACCTGTTATAGAGCCATCTACTTATTTCTAAATTCTCCTCTAACTTCTTCTCAACCTCTTTGTTCGGATATATCCTGAATTTATAACCCCTCAACATCATATCCTGCCTCCTTTATCAATCTCCTTATTATATCCTCATAGGTTTCATTTTTCCGCCCTATCTTATACAGAATCTCTCGCAACTCCTTTGTAATCCTTATTGATGTATATTGCTTATTCATATATAACAGTAATGCACAATACTATATAAATATATCGGCTCTCATCCCCTCCCTCTCGGAAGGGGACTTCCCGCCAAAATAGTTAAATTCGTCAATCCAAGAGATACCTCTAAACGATGCCATATTTGTGGTGCG
>CAZATH010000186.1:0-2576 GCA_964487995.1 uncultured bacterium | reverse complement strand
AGAGGTGTCCCTGTATATGCCATTTCTATTGCCCTAATGGAAAAGGGGATACCTGTGGTAGGAGTGGTGTATTTTCCTGAAAGAGATGAAATGTTTTATGCAATGGTAAGTAAAGGAGCTTATCTTAACGGAAAGAGGATATATGTTTCTGGAAGAAGCCAACTTTCTGGCAGTATTATAGCTACAGGTTTCCCATTTAGAAAAAAACATTTATTTGGAGACTATACTAGGGTTTTTACCACCCTTTATCCTTATATAGGTGATCTCAGAAGGATGGGAGCTGCAGCCATTGATCTTGCATATGTAGCAGCAGGTATATTTGATGGTTTTTTTGAGTTTGGGTTGTCACCTTGGGATATTGCCGCAGGTATGCTGCTTGTCAAGGAGGCGGGAGGAAGTATTTATACGTTTTTAGGAAATGATATATGGAAGACGGGAAATATTGTAGCTGGTTCTCCTGTCATTGCTTCTGATATCAAACACATGATCAATATGGCTATAGGTGATAAAAATGGCACGCAAGAAGTCTAAGGTGTATACTGCACTAGATGCTGTTAAAGACATAAAAGTTGGCAATGTTCATCACATGTATATACTAAAAGGTGCCGAGGTTTATTTCCATGATATTGTTATTGAACAAATGAGAATATGGGCACAGAAGGAAGGAGTAGATACTGAAGTAATATATGCCGATGAAGTAGAGAAGGTACCGACCAATACAGGTGGCGGTGGCATGTTTTCGTCAGGAAAGTTGTACATTATTAAGCATTGGTCGATAAAGGGTAAAAAAGCCCAAATGGTCTGGGAAAAGTTTTTTTTAGAAGGAGAGGATCTTTACTATGTGGTATCTATAGAGCCTTCTTCTAAAGCTAGTTTTTCTATAAACAAGATTAAGGATGCTGTGGAAGTTTCTTGTGCACCCCTTAAGGGACGTGCGCTGAGATCGTTTATTAAAGCGGCTATTAGGAAAAGGGGAAAAGATATTACAGCATCTGCTCTGGATGTATTACTGTCATTATCAGGTGGAAAGATTGGTATTTTGGTTACAGAGCTGGAGAAGTTGACTTTGATAGAAGAAGATCTTATCACAGAGGAAGTGATCTCTAAATATTTTGCACTTCAGGCTTCAGGGGATATATTCCTATTTTGGGATGCCCTTTGGAGAGGAGATGCCGGTATAGCTGGAGAGATGAAGAGGGTTATACTCCTAGAAGGCAAGCCTCCTACTCAAATTATTGCTACAATTGCTACGTTTATACGTGGCATACTGGAGGTTGGGCAGTTAAATATGAAGGGTTATAGTATTAAGGAAATTGCTGAAAAGACAGGCAAGAGTCCTTTTTATATAGGTAAATTGCTGAATATCTTTGAAAAAATAGGTATCTCGGGGGCAATTGCCATTTTAGAAAGGTTGTATGCCCTTGATAAAGGAATAAAGAGTGGAGAGATATCTCAGACAGATGCCCTTGATGATATTTTGTCTTATATACTCTCTATGAGGGTGAGCAGATTATGAGGCAGAGGTATTATTTACTCTTGGTCATGGTGATTCTGTTTGTGTCTGTATTGTATATAGAGGGTATAGGTGCCTGGGATGTTAATGTAATAGAGTTTATTCCAGATGATGGAATAGTTAAATTTAATGGTGAGGTTGTAGATACGGCTTCTAAGCCCATTATTGTCAATGATAGATTGTATGTTCCTATTAGGACAGTTAGTAATTTGATTGGTGCAACTATTCAGTGGAATGCCACTGAACGTATTGCCACGATGTATGTGCCTGACTTTGTTTCTATGCTATCAGAAATTAAACAAAAGGAAAATATAATCAATGAGCTTAAAAATAGGCTGAGCAGTTCTGATTTATATGGAAATGTTTTGCAGCTTATTGTTGATGATTATTTGTATAAAAATAGCCTATCAATATCATCTTTAACCTATAGTGCTATTAAAGGTATGATTAGCTCTCTTAGGGACCCATATACAAGGTTTTTTACTCCTGCAGAGGTTAAGCTACGTAAAGATCTCCTGTCTCCATCTTCGTATAGTGTTGGTATTGAGTTAACACGCTCTTCTGGAAAATATATTGTATTATCTGTAGTTGATGGTTCTCCAGCCTATTATGCTGGCGTATTACCAGGTGATGTTGTAGAGGCTATTAATGGAATTTATGTTAGAAAACGAGCCTATGACGATGTTAAGATGCTAATGTCGGCCACATCTCCTAAGAAAGTTACCCTTAATATTATTAGGGGGGGGACTCCGCTGGTTGTCAATGTTACTACAGCGTTAATATCGCAAACAGATTTTTACTATGATCTAATCAAAGTAGATGATAAGAATATAGCCTATATTCGCATTAAAACCATGAAGGACGATGTTGTGTCTAAGATGGATATAGCCCTAAAGGAGCTATTTTTTAAGCTTCATGGTGAAGCAGATGCATACATTATCGACCTGAGGGGTAATTTTGGTGGCAATATTGATGTAGCACGACGACTTCTTGGATTTTTCTTGGGAGGAAAAGAAGTTTATACTCTTGTAAAGGAGATGTTACCTAATTGTTATATTACAAT
>CAZATH010000185.1:0-2596 GCA_964487995.1 uncultured bacterium | reverse complement strand
TAGCCTCCCATACCTCAGGATCGGTTTTTTTTATGAAATTCCACACAAATATCCCTCCTCCCCCATTAATATATTGTTTATTTTTTACAGAAATCTTCCTCAATGTGCTCTATCTTACGAAGTCTTCTCTCGTGTCTACCTCCCTCATATTGCGTCAACAAAAAGGTTTTCACTATTTCAAAGGAAAGTTCTTTTCCTATTAATCTACCCCCCATGCACAACACATTGGCATTATTGTGAGCACGAGATAGTTTGGCGGCAATAATATCATTAGCAAGGGCAGCCCTAATACCGGGCACCTTATTAGCTGCAATACTCATACCAATTCCCGTACCACAAATAAGAATTCCGAACGATTCTTTATCTTCTAAGACTTTTGTGGCAACCTCTCTGGCATAATCGGGATAATCACAAGACTCCTTAGAGTGCGTACCAACATCGATAACATCAAACCCCTGTTCTACAAGAAACTCTCTCACCGCCATTTTTAGATCATAACCAGCATGATCCGAACCGATATAAATCTTATGGGTTTTGGCAAGCTCACTTAACATATGTAGCACCTCCCTAAAAGTTTTTCTATTTTATTTTACTCTACTTATTGGACTTGATATCAATTAAAGAAACATCCCAAGGACACTGACATGTCTTTTCTTCAGGAAAGTTTTCAATTGTCTTCAAGATTAGAGAAGCGACAACGGGGGTAATCTTCTCCATCATTTCCAATACTTCTTCATGAGTCAAGACATCAGGAGAAATACCAGCTGCAAAGTTGGTAACTATAGAAATACTAGCATAGCACATCCCAGCTTCCCGTGCAAGCACAACCTCAGGAACCGAGGTCATACCAACAAGATCTCCCCCAAGCATACGGTATGCCTGAATTTCCGCACTGGTTTCAAACCTTGGTCCTTCTGTGGTAACATATGTGCCACCATTGTGGATATTTTCAAAACCTATTTCTGATGCTGCTTTCATTATCTCACTTCTAATTTGTGGGCAGTATGGAATTGTCATATCTGTATGGGCAACTTTACCTGGCTCGTCATAAAAGGTAGATGGTCTAGATTTGGTAAAATCTAAAAATTGGTCGGGCAAGACAAGATAACCAGGTGGAAAATCCTTATTCAAACTGCCACAGGCATTAGTCGCAATAATTCTTTTAACTCCCAGTGATGCCAAAACCCAAATATTTCCTCGGTAATTTACTTTATGAGGAGGAAGCGAATGATTTTTACCATGACGAGGCATGAAGAAAACCTCTCTACCTGCAATCTCAGAAGCACCCACTTCTACATCACCATAAGGAGTTACCACAGTAATCCACTGAATATCTACACCTTCAAGAGTGTAAATACCGCTCCCACCGATAACACCAAACTTTGTCATACCTTCTCACCTCCAAATATCCTTTCCACACTCATTGAAAAACCCTCTAAATAAGGTATATCCACCATAAGCCCACCTTCTCTGTAAACTTCTCTACCACCTACCCAAGTGCGGCTTACAGAAGCCTTTGAATGAACAGAATAGATAAGATGGGCATACATTCCCTCTTCTGTATCCCAATTAGGAAGCCACTCTTCCTTTTCTATAGACCACACCACCAAATCTGCCTTATTTCCTTCTTTGAGCACTCCTATATCATTTCTTTGCACCGCTTGGGCACCATATTTTGTAAGCATATAGAAAAGTTCTCTAGCAGGCAATGCCTCTGGATTTTGCGCCTTGTATTTACCAAGCATTCCAGTAACCCGAATTTCTTCTAATAAATCAAGATTGTTATTACTGGCAGCCCCATCAGTACCAATGGAGACATTCATACCATGTTTAAGATAACGATCTATGGGAGCAATACCCGACACCAGCTTTAAATTACTCTGAGGACAATGTGATAAAGAAAAGTCTCCCTCTGTCAATATTTCCAGCTCTTCTTCGGAAATCCAAACACCGTGAGCAGCCAATACATGAACATCTTTAAACATCCCCATATCATAATATCTTTTTATAAATTCCCTTCCATGTCTTTGTGTGATGGCATCCCTTTCCCAAGGTGCCTCTAGAAGATGCATATGAATCCAAGCCTTAGATTCCTTTGCTTTAGCAATAACATACTCAACCACATCAGGACCACAAGTATACAATCCATGCAAACTCAAATGTATTTCTACATAATCACTTCTAATAGAGTTTCTTAGAGTAACAACCTGATCAACTCTATCTTTCCAACCTTCCTTTTCTATAATACCCGGTGTAATAAAAGCTCTTATTCCTATATCATGAACCGCATCAATAGTAGCCTGTTCAAAAAAATACATATCTACAAAAGCAGTAGTTCCTGTAGACAACATCTCTTTGATTCCTACTACAGAACCATAGTAAACATCTTCATCGGTTAACCTTGCCTCATAAGGCCAGATCTTCTCGTTCAACCATTTTTCTAATTCCATATCCTCACCCCAGCCCCTGAATAGTGTCATGGCAAGATGAGTATGAGTATTAATAAACCCTGGTGTAATCAAAAAACCATAGAGATACTGGATACGATCTACAAATTCATGTTCTTTACGTTCCCCAATATATACAAT
This sequence comes from uncultured bacterium, assembly GCA_964487995.1. Classification (GTDB taxonomy): domain Bacteria; phylum Coprothermobacterota; class Coprothermobacteria; order Coprothermobacterales; family JAADFF01; genus JAADFF01. The sequence continues at coordinate 8 of CAZATH010000185.1, read as the reverse complement.
GGCATCAT
>CAZATH010000184.1:0-2626 GCA_964487995.1 uncultured bacterium | reverse complement strand
AGTTGCTATATCTATATCATTCCTTGGTATCGTCATCGATTAAATGGAGGTTTGCAAAAAACTCGTCAGTCTTGGCTATTTTCTTCAACTTTTCCAGGTTTTCTATATTCTCTGCCATGTCTTCCACAAATTCTTCTTGCTCTTCATCTAATGTGATATTACCTTCGTTTACTAAGTAATTAAGCTTTTGCAATTCGTATATCCTTTGGATATTGAATATCTCTGCTTCTATTTGCTTGATAAACATTAAGCTTATTGTTATCTCTTTGAAGTAGTTAAGCATCGTTATAAGGTCGTGGATAATCTCCGTTGCTATGAGTAAAAATCCTATTTCATATATGTTGTATTTTAATATTATTCCTACAACGGCTATGATAATTGCTGTAAAGATCCTTTTCTGATAGAAGTTTCTAGCCATTTTTAAAAAGAAAGGAGTCATAACAACTTTGTATAAATCTACAAACCTCTCTATGAGTGCTGCAATTAGTAATAACTGAATTAAATTATGATTAAGCATTATGTTCACCTCCTTGGGTATATGGTTTTGCTTAAGGTTTTTTACACTTTGTATGTTTGCAACATAGCCATTTACTGGTTTTCTGAAAGTTTTTATTCTTTATGCCACTATTCAAAGGTGGTAAAGGGGAAAGTGCCCCTTTACCCGATGTGCTGAAGTGCTTTTTCCACTAACTCGTCGTCTAACAAACCGCTTTCTATAATGGCTCTGGCATCGTCTTCTCTGCCCTGTTTAAGGAAGTATATCAAGGCTTCATATGTTCCTATTAGTTGATGTTTTTTATATATTTCTATAAGATATTCTTCAGGTAATTGTTTAACGTGTCCCACGATGTAATCGAGTAAAGTGTTGTTTCCCTTAATGTGGCATCTCATTATAATGTCTGCCAATTCTTCTCTGTATAAGATGGCATCTTTTTCTGTGAGATTATCTTTGAGATAGTTTGCTATGGCTTTTTTTACAGCCCTTCCAAATCCCTTGCCTAGTGTCTTAAGTGTATTGGTAAACTTTATGAGATCCTGTGTACTGAGAATTACCATAGGAAAGATCTCTCTGAATATATCAGGTCTGTAATCTCTGAGTATTACAAGGGCAACGATGCTACTATCGGTTTTCTTTTCTACTCTTGCGGCAACAATAGTGCCTGCTAGGTATTGGGGAAACAAGCGTGCTGTGTTCTTGAGGATGTCAGTAAAGACTGGCTCTTTTAGAATATCATCGGCATTGTGGAGAAAGAGGACTTCCTCGGCAAGTTGTTTAAGGTATGTGTGAACTTCTCTCTCCTGCTCTAAGGTAGTGTGTCTCTCCATACGGCATACCCCCTTTTAAGAATTTTTCAAATGGGCGTAGTGAAGCTACCGAGGATGCTACAGAGGATGACGGGGATATGCCGTGTATCAGTAGGAAGTCTCCGAGTATGGTTATTCACCCCTTTCCTTTGTATTGTGGGTGCCTACCCACCTTTAACATTTTACATATATACTGTGTCTGGTTTGTCTAAATACGTGTAAATATCTGTAGAATGTTGTAAAAATTTGTTGATACATTTTATAATATATGTGTAGGGGGTGGTTAACATGAGAGGTATAAGATATATTGCCCTAATGTTGATTTTTATACTTGTGTTTGTATCCTGTGGCAGAGGGAAAACTACCCAAAACGTAGGAAATAACCATCAATCGGGATCGGGAAACACAACTACTGCCGAGTATAGTATGCCTTCTGAAGTATTGCGTTGGAATAATGTTAAAGACGCTCTTAACCTTCAAGATAATTTAATTCCCGTAGTGGAGTATACACTTTCTGCCCTTGGCACAGATACATTTACCGATATAGATATCACATATCAAGATGATAATCAGGGAACAGCTTGGGGATATGTAGAGCTTTATGTCAAAGTACCCTTTGACGATGCTATGAAGGAGAAGGTGATTAATACGCTTAAGTCCCACGGCATTAGCAACATTGACACAAGACAGGGTAGACGTTATGTGGCTGTTGGTAGCTTTATAGTAAGAAGAGAAGATAATAATACCTCTCTTATTAAGGTGCCACAGAAACAGGTTAAAATACCTGTGGCATGGGACAAACTTAAAGGAACAAGGGAGTGGAACGATGTTGTAAAAATATTGAACAAAGCCAATATAGATAACCACTACTGCTTTACCACAGGTTTTACCACTAAAGATATTTCCATATTTGCATCTGGTGATTATATATCGGTCAATATAGAGTATGCAGTGGAAAATGGCTCTTGTGCATCACCAATGAAAAAAGCTGTTTCTGAGTTTGCCAAAAAACTTGGTGTAAAACTGGGTGATGGTGTCGTTAAGGATGTCAAGGTTGGTAATATCACCATTAAATACTATGGTGAACGGCCCAACGATGATGACAATCCCTCGCTGTATATGGTTATATTGTTTAAACCTCTCAAATAGTTTGGTTTTTAAATAGTTTTTTATATAATTTAGATGTAGGTATGTTGCTTCACAAAATAGGGGGTGTCAAATGTGAAAAAGTTATTTATCTTTGTTGCATTAATTCTTACTGTGTCTTTTGTATTTACAGGTTGTTTCTGGCCTATCTCTTCCCATGCACCATCTGACACTG
>CAZATH010000183.1:0-2671 GCA_964487995.1 uncultured bacterium | reverse complement strand
ATCAAGAACATAGCATATGCCAGGCAAATTGCCATGTACATCATTAGAGAGCTCCTGGATATGTCAACTACCGAGATAGGTAGCGAATTTGGAGGCAGAGATCACTCAACGGTGCTTCATGCCTACGATAAGATTAGAAATCTCATAGAGAGAGACAGTAGAACCAAACGAGATGTTAGAGAGATTATGCAGATATTGGGAGTTGATAAAAGGTGATCAACTTGTGGATAACCCAAAATACACCTGTGAATAACCTATGTGGAACTTTCACTTTTCCACAAACACTTAGTAATACCAACTTGTATTGTGGAAAAGTGGAAAACTTATGGAAACTTATCCACATCATACCAACAAGCACTTTACAATTTCACAATGAAAAATACAAGTTATCCACAACTTTGGTAGGTATAACTTCTCCAACATCAAAAGAGATTTTTATAAAGAAAAAGAGAACCATAGGGAGGGATGACTTATGGGTATTACAGTAAGGCTTTCTGTAGATCAGGTAAAAAAAGTCCTTGATATTGGAAAGAAGATTCTTTCCAAGAGGGCAGGGGCATTTGACATAACCTCTGCACTACTATTTTCAGTAAAAGACGGTGTGGTTGAAGTTAAGGCTACAGATCTTAAAAACTTCATCACCATAAACCTCGGAGCGGAGGCCGAGGGCAGCGGCGAGGTGGGCATTAGCATTTCTCACCTGAGAACGGTACTTAAGGAAAATGATGCCGACGAGGTGGTCATAGAGGCTACAGGAGCCGGTGCGGTGCTCACAGCTGGCAAGGTTAAACTGAGGGTGTCTTCTATTGATGGTAGTGCATTCCCACGGTTTCCACAGATGCCGGCAGAGACGTATCTTGTAAAGATGAAACCATCTTTCCTTGAAGAGGTAATGACAAGGGTCAGGCCATTTGCCGACAGGAAGGGTGGTTCTCTGGGGGTTGTCCACTTTGAGTTGGAGGATGAGGGATCTACGGTAGCCGTTGCCACCGATGGATTTAAACTTGCCGTTTATCGTGATGAAACGGTGGAATGGGAAGAAGGAATGAAGATGTTTACCACGAGGGTGGAGCCACTGGAGGTATTGCATAGCACTATAGGAGATTGGGAAGAGACATACGATGTGGAGATAGAGATAGCCGACAGCAAGCAGGCAATGAGGTATGGACCTGTTACCATTATCACAGATCCCCCAACATCTTCTTTTCCTAACTGGAGAAGGGTATTCCCTAAGGATGCCACAATGATTGTCTCTGTATTTACCGATGAGCTGATGAAGGTCCTTCGCCGTGCCTCTGAGTTTATGGGTGCCGATGTTGTCATGGGTGTAGATATTACAACCGATGGTTCCTCATTGATTGTTAAGGCAGATGTGCCAGATGTCGGATATTATGAGGATTTTGTGCCCCTGACCAACTTCGAAGGCGATACCATTTCCCTTGCGTTTAATCCCAAGTTTCTTATCGATGCCCTGTCCTCTATGAAGGGCTTTGAGGAGACCCAAATGGTCTTTGTATCTCAGCATGTGCCGGCACTTCTTTCTCCTAGAGAAGATGAGGAAAAGGTGCAGGTATTGGTAATGCCTGTAAAGAGATAGTTTGTATATGGGGCCTTATGGCCCCTTTTATTTTTTGTTAATTTCAATTAAAATATATATAGTGGAGGTGGGCTATGTGGAAGAGGTAGTATTTAATCTAAGGGGTGATTACATTACACTTGGCCAGCTTTTAAAAGCCCTAGATATCGTGCCGACAGGAGGGCAGGCAAAGATGGTGATCTTGTCCGGCGAGGTATTGGTAAACGGTGAGGTTGAGAAAAGAAGGGGAAGGAAACTCAGACATGGTGATGTAGTGGAGATATGGAACTATCGTATAAAGATGGTGGGTGAAAGTGAAGTTTAGCGTTAAGGCTATATGCCACCAGGGATATGTCCGCGAGAATATGGAAGACAGCACATATCCCCCATGTGGTTTCGAGGGTGTGCTTGATACACCGTTTTCTGTTGCCGTTGCCGATGGTGTAGGTGGGCTTCCCGGTGGTGAGGTGGCATCTTCTATAGCGGTGAGGTACGCAGAATATATCAAAGACGTAAAAGATGTAAAAAAACATCTACTCAGTGCCCACTTAGATACTCAAAGCACATTTCCAGGAGCGGCCACTACGTTAACTCTGGCGCTTCTCACTGATGACTTTTTAGATGTTTATTGGATAGGCGATTCGTATGCCGTGTATATACAAGAAGATGGTACTTTTTATACGATTACCAGACCCCATGTCCATCCTGGCACCGGTTACATTACCCGTGTGTTGGGTATTGGTGAACCGATATTTGATAGCTTTCGAATTGATGTAGAAGATGTTCTCCACCTCCTTTTATTTACTGATGGCTTTACAGCCCACTTTTCTATTCCCGAGATTGTAAAAATGTTTCTCCGCAGAGAAGATCTTATAGAAAATACCCTTAGTGCCGGTGGTTTTGACAATATGGCACTGGTGACTGTATCTAAGATATCGTATATGTAAAACGTTTTCTTAAGATCTTCTTTTGCCTTTTTACGTGCAGTTTGGGAAATCTTACTCACATTTTCTACAGTGGAAACTGTCATTATGAGAATTGATTTCTCATAAGTTTTTAAGTTTTTGTGGAAAATATTCCCACTAAATGGTCTGT
>CAZATH010000182.1:0-2693 GCA_964487995.1 uncultured bacterium | reverse complement strand
TTATATAAAAGCTTGGCAAGCTGGGGTTTCAACAAGTGATATAGCCTATTATCATTATTGGGCTTGGGGTCATACTGGAGTGGTGGAAGGAGATAGAGCTGCTCCCTTCGGAAGTTTTGCTCCTGTTCGTCTGGTAAAGATAGTTTTTTCTATTCACAAGGTTGCAAAAAAATAAAATAAGGAGGGATAGAGTATGCGGAAAGATTTTTTGAAATTAATTGTGCCTTTTCTTCTTGTTGCAATTCATCTTTATTGGTTGTGCTCATCCTACAACTCATAAATCTCTTACATTAGAGGGGTATTGGCAGGGGCTGACTGAAATATCTAAATTTCAAGATGCTACTCTTGTTGGTATCAATGGTACAAACAATATCATGCCTGGTGCTCAAATTTTTCTTGGTTACCGTTTGGATACTGAAACCGCAACGATGGACTATGTCAATATTATTACAACATCGCAGTCTTTTCCTGTAACCGTTGGTTTTAATAATAAAAAAGGAATTACCACCTGTTTTGATTATAGATTTGCCACAAAAGGTAAGGCTCCAGCACATTACCAATTAAGGGTATGTTATGCTCCTGATGTTAGCAATATTCATCCCACTGTTCCTGTCGGTTACTGTAAACCACAACCATTACCTTTAACTGAAGAGATGAAAAAGTTTATGAAAACTCGTGGAAATAGAAAACCTAACAATTCAGGTTATGTATGGATGGGATATGGTGTGGTAGTGCTTTTTAACTATACTTCTTTTGGACAAGGTGGAGATGAGATACAAAAAGAAGAAATTCGTTTTGGTAAAAAACTTCTCAAATATGTATTTGATGTTTATGCGAAAATACTTGAAAATCACACCAATTGACAACTATCGTTAAATTTGATATCCTTATATTGCATCGGTTGAGCGGGTGTAGCTCAGGGGTAGAGCATCAGCTTCCCAAGCTGAGGGTCGCGGGTTCGAATCCCGTCACCCGCTCCATGGTTATTAGATGGGTGAGGCGGCGTAGCCAAGTGGACAAAGGCGGGGGACTGCAAATCCCTTATTCGCGGGTTCGAATCCCGCCGCCGCCTCCATTTTGTTATGGTGGGGATGTAGCTCAGTGGGAGAGCGCCTGCTTCGCAAGCAGGAGGTCGCGGGTTCGACTCCCGTCATCTCCACCACCCTGCTTTATCCAATCTATGTGGATAAAGCCGAGGAAAGAAAAATACTCGTCCGAAGGGAGGTATGTTAAGTGAGGCGTGTTTATGAATTGATGATCCTTGTGAAGCCTGTAGAAGAAGGTAGATACAAGGAAATTAACGATTGGGTACAGGAAAGAATCAAGGAGTTTGGAGGAGATCTTCTCGAACCTGTTGATGAATGGGGTAAGAGAAAGCTTGCCTATCCCGTTGAGAAGTTTAAGGAAGGGTATTATACAGTTTTTCTATTTGCTCTTCCTCCAGAGAATCTTGAAGAGTTTAAACATCTTCTGAAAATCAATGAAGATATCATGCGTTTCATGCTTCTGAGGAAGGAAAAGTTGGAGAAAAAGTATAAAGATAAACTTGTTTCTTCCGAAGAAAAAGCAGTTGTTGAGGAGTAAGGTGAATTGTTGTGAATGCCAACAATACAGTGGTACTGGTCGGTAGAGTAGCAAGTTCCCCCGATATTAGGTATGTTGGAACTACTAAGAAGATGTCTTTTCGAATTGCCGTAAAAAAGTCTTTCAGGCGGCAAAATGATGAGGTTGATGCTTACTTTATACCTATTGCGGTTTGGGGAAATCGTGCTGATGGCTTAGAGAAACTGATTGCTAGTGGAGTATTTGGAAAAGGTGCCTTGGTATCTGTGGTTGGTGAGCTTCGTGTTGAACCATATGAGGACCGTAATGGAATACGTCGGAAGAGTATAGAAGTAGCGGCCGATAGCGTTCAGGTTTTAGGAGCATCGGGAACTACTAAGACAGAAATGGAGACAGAGGTTTTTAATGAAGATGATGTAATCAAAGAGCTGGGTGATATTGATAAAGATATAGACGCACTAGACTCCTTTGGTGAAGAAATGTCATCTAATAAGTCGATGGATACTTTGGATGATGATATTCCGGATTTTCCCGATGAGTTTGATGACGATACCTTTGATGATGATGTTCTTCCATAAAAGGAAAGGAGGGATAAACAGTGGCTTATAGAAGAAAGAGAAGAAAAATGAAAACCTGTCCATTTTGTATGGAGGGAATACGTGAAATAGATTATAAGGATGTTGGAAGATTGAAGAAGTATTTAAATGATAGAGGTAAAATTATTCCCAGAAGGGTTACTGGCGTATGTGCTTTTCATCAAAGAAGCCTTTCCCGTGCTATTAAAAGGGCCAGGGAAATGGCATTATTACCTTATTTGATTGTATAGTAAAATAATCTAAAATATAAAAGAATAAGCATATGTAAGGAGGTGAGGGAGGGCACCCAAGGGGTGTCCTCTTTGCTTATGAAAGTATTGTTGTTAAAAGATGTAAAAGGTTTGGGCGCCAGAGGAGAAATTGTAGAGGTAAGTGAAGGATACGCAGCTAATTATCTCTTTAGAAGGAAGTTGGCGGTTCCAGCCAATGAGGGTATTATTAAGGAGGTTGAAAAGAAGCAAAAGGCCAAGGTGGCAAAAGAGGAGAAGAAAAGACAAGAAGCATTGGCTTTGAAACAAGAACTTGATGGTATGA
>CAZATH010000181.1:0-2702 GCA_964487995.1 uncultured bacterium | reverse complement strand
ATAAAAAACGAAGAGATTAACAGAATAGATACCATCAACACAACTACACCCTTTTTCATCATATGCACCTCCTTTAATATTGTGGTGGAGGTCCCCGGTTTACCCCCACTCGAGGCTTCCGCGGCATGGCAAGGCAGGTCTCCTGACTCAGGGCATACCCTTGTCGCCTTCCCAGTCTCCCAGTGGCATCTGACAAGGGCTATTACCCCTCACAGTTGCGGGGCAGTGCCGGATTTTCACCGGCTTCCCTATTAAGCCTTTCGGCACCTTGCCATGGCTATATACATATTAACCCAAATTATGTCTAACGACAAACTCTTCTCCTATTTTATCTTTGATAAATTTCATTAACGCCATTAAAGATTTAGTGCGAAAAGGAGAAGAAAGAGGATCAAGCTTTATTAAAAACGCTTCTTGTCCCTCTTTATCTTCAGGACGAACCCATACATAAAAAGACTGAAAGAAACCCTTATCAATGGTAAAACTTCTTAAAAGCACTTCTCTCTCTCTAGCAAACACTTCTCTAATACCAAATCTCATATCTTTACTTACAACAACCTCTGTATACTCCAGATCTTTTAAAAGCCCTTTTAAACTTTCCCACGACCTCCTTATCACTACATGTGGCATAAAATCAGCTCCTTTCACAAACAACCTCTGGTAGGAAATATTCACTGCTTTTGACTTGCAAGCCCTAAGCAAATAGATATCCCTACCCTCTTTGAGCCATTTCTCCTCGTATTTTGTTTGAACCCTGCGTATCGGATTTCTCTCTATATATACATCGAAATTAGAGGTTTCCTCTGCAGATTCTTTGGCATCATATGCATACCACTCTACATCTGTCATGAGTTCAAAACAACCACCAACTCGTAATACGCGAGCAAGGGTATTCCAAAATTGAGGCCTAATAACGCGACGTTTGGCATGCCTTTTTTTCGGCCATGGAACGGGAAAGTTCATATAAACAGAATCAACTGAAGAATCATTAAAAAACTCCGATAAGCCTATTACACCGTCAAACAATAAAAGTTTAACATTACCTCTCTCAGCCTTCTGTATCCGATAGGCTGCCTTTAAAAGAGATGTTATAGACACCTCAAATCCTATAATCAATGCCTCAGGGAAATACTCAGACAACGTTAATAGATACTCTCCTCTCCCAAAACCAAGTTCTACTACAAGTTTACCGCCATACCCTTTCATCATGTGCCAGGGAATTGGAATAGGCATATACTGAGGTCTAATATACATATCCATTGGTGGAAAATCCATTATATCCCCTCCTACATGTCATCATATAATCTCAATAATAGTAATGAATTTTATCGGCATACATTTTATATCTTCCAGGTCTATGACTTTTAATCAACATTCCCAGCCATAAACCAGTAATAAACCCACCAACATGTGCCCAATAAGCAACAGGACTAAACACATCCACAATTCCACTTACCAATTGAAGCAAGATCCAATAAAAAAGATACCAATAAGCAGAAATATATACAACAAAAGGAAAAATACCAACAATTAGTAATGTCTCAATGGGAGATGCTGGGAAAAACACCATATAAGCTCCTAAAACTCCAGAAATAGCCGCAGAACCACCAATAAGTGGAACAGTACTTGATGGGAAGATTAGAGCATGCATCAGCATACCAATGGCAGAAGCAGTAAGATAGAATAGGAAGTAAATATGATGTCCCATTACATCTTCGACATTGTCACCAAACACATACAGAAACCACATATTCCCAATAATGTGCATCCATCCTCCGTGCATAAAAGTGGAAAATATTATCATAGAAACAATACCCCAAATATCGCCATGGCTCAGCAAAAACCAAAACTTTGAAGGAATAAAGGCATGTGTGTTAATAAACATATTCAAAGAGCGGGAAGGCAAAGAAAGTTCATAAAAAAACACGAGAAACGACAAGGCAATTATAAGATATGTCATAATTGGAGCCCTTTTGGTAGGATTAATATCTCTAAGTGGTAACAAAAACATTATCTCTTCCTCCAGTCTCCCGCGGAATGAGGAACATAACTAACACTGGGTCTTCTTCCCGCTGATTGCGGATAAAGACGCATCAGCATATATACTTCTGCAGGAACATCTGTAGAGATCTTGATTCCATCTCCACCAGCTTTAGGCTCAAGAATCTCATCTAGAGTTTCTTTAAAAAGAGGATAGTCGTGAGTCCAAGTTCCCTGGGATAAAATTTCAGATATGCGTTCTGCATCAGTTTCCTCATAATGCTCTAATAACATTTCTTTCACAAACGATTTCACCTGAGACAAAGCTTTACGAGACATATCCGCTTTTATCAATGTTTCATCATCAACTTTATCGGTACCCTTTTCTTCAACCACCTTTACAATTGACGCCGCAGGTTCTGTGCCAAGTTGTGGATCCACAGGACCCAAAACGGCGTTTTCATCCATAATAATTTCGTCAGCAGCAAGAGCAATAAGTGTTCCACCTGACATAGCATAATGGGGAACGATCACACGTGTGGGAGCTTTGTGCCTTTTTAAAGCTTTTGCAATTTGTTCGGCAGCAAGCACCAATCCACCGGGAGTATGAATAATTAAATCAATAGGTACATCATCTGGCGTAGAACGAATGGCAGAAAGAACGGCTTCAGAATCATCAATATTGATAAATTTAGAGATAGGAAGGCCAAAAAACGAAATTG
>CAZATH010000180.1:0-2713 GCA_964487995.1 uncultured bacterium | reverse complement strand
AACTAATAAACAAGAAAATACTTTCCTACCTATATCCCATAGATTCATATACAACTACCGCCACAGGTATATGGATCATCCGTCCAGAAATGTCAGAGACAGAAGCTATCGTATGGGCAGGGAAACTCATAAATAAATTACGCAATGAAGCCCAAATTAAAGATGTTCGTATAGGTATATTAGTAGTTCCAAGTAATAAAAAAGCAATACCCCGAGAAATATTTAGAAAGACTGTAGAAACAGCAAATAGTGCAAGCTATCCCACATTCATTAAATTGGATCACTACTTAGAATAACTATACCTATATGATAAAATGTCTCCGGAAAGGAGGCATGGTATATGAATACATCTTTGCCAAGATGGGACCTTAACCTTTTAATGGACAACTTTGAGGAGGCCATCTCAACCTTAAACAAAGCTCGAGAAGAAGCTAAGACATTATCAGAAAAAATACAGAGAACAGTATCGCCTCCAATTAATCCTGAACAAATTAAAGAGATTATTATAGCAATGGAAAGAATTCTTCATAATGAAGGTATTGCATCATCTTACATATACTTAAAATATGCTGAAAACACGCAAGACCCCGAAGCTCAAAAATATATGGGCATAATGCTCTCTATATCGGGAGAGATTAGCGGATATTTAGCTAAAGTAACATCCACTCTAGTGGGCCTAAAGGCAGAATCACTTTCATCACTAATGGAACATCCATCACTTACTCCCTACAAACACTTCTTTGAAAAGCTCATTAAAAAAATACCCCATACATTTTCACCTGAGGGAGAACAGATTATATCTGTTAAAAATTCGACAGGAAGAAGCGGAGTTGTAAAATTATATGACACTATCAGTGGGAAATTAGGAAGGGAAAAAGATGGAAAATGGCTTTCACTCCCACAAATAAGGGCTATGAGAATGTCTTCATCAAGGGAAGAAAGAAAATGGGCATGGGACACTATGCTTGACATTTTCCGTGAAAACACCACAACATTGGGTGGACTTTTTACCATCGTAGCCATGGATTGGGATAAAGAAGCAAAACTTAGAAATTATCCTTCTCCGGTATCAATGAGAAATGTAGAGAACGATGTAGATGACAATGTTGTAAGCACCATGTCGGAAATTGTATATAGCAATATGGATATCGCACAGAGATATTGGAACTGGAAATCTAGGCAATTAGGCGTAGATAAATTGGAAATATACGACCTATTCGCTCCTATTAAAGAAGACTCAAGCTATTCCTGGGAAGAAGCCAAAGATGCAATCTTATCATCTTTGGCAGAATTTGACGATGAAATATATCAGATTGTAAGCGAATTCTTTGAAGAAAACAGAATTGACGCCCCAACAGTTCCCGGTAAAATGGGAGGGGCATTCTGCATGTATCAATCACCGGGTTCTCCAGTTTACGTAATGGTCAACTTCACTGGTAAAAGCCGTGATGTGGCTACGCTGGCACATGAACTTGGACATGGTGTGCATGGCGTACTTTCAGGTAGCCAAACCCCTCTTAACTTTCATCCACCACTGGCGCTGGCAGAAGTGGCATCTACATTCGGAGAATTCCTACTTCACGATTATTTAAGAAGAAACAGCCACGACAAACAAATATTATCTGAAATAGCAGGTAAAATGGAAGATATCATTGGCACCGTATTCAGACAAAATACTTTTCACATATTCGAAACCAAAGCCCACTCCCTTGTTACCAATGAGGGAGCATCCCCAGAGGAATTATCAAATACATACTTGAAAATATACGGAAAACTCTTCGGAAATAGTGTAATCTATCCTGAGAGTTATAAATATGAATGGGTAGGTATACCCCATTTTGTTCATACACCCTTTTATGTATACTCCTACACACTGGCCGAGCTTGTATCCCTTCTTATATTTAAGCGATACAAGGAAGGATATCCCGACTTCAAAACCAGATATAAAGAATTACTTGCAGCCGGTGGATCAGAAGATCCCCAATCACTACTATACAGACTTATGGATATAGACATCTCTAAACCTGAGACTTGGGAAGAGGCACTCAGGTTTATAGAAGACTACTTTTTATCTTATCTAAAATAAAGGGAGGGTATACCCTCCCTTTATTTTTTCACCACAATGTAGAAGGTGTCCCCTCGTCACCATAAGTGGGAAGTATATGATACTTATCAAGAATATTTCTAACATCTTTTCTCAGATAAACCCTAAGCAAATAAACTACTCCATGCATAAGCACCGGTTGCTCCGCTTCACTTTCAAGATACTCTGAAAGGCTCCAAACGTTATCTCCATCATAAATAAATACATCGTTTGCTGTAAATTCCCGGGGATCAAAGACGGTAATATAATAGGGAACATCTGCTATAGAGATTTCATCAAAGTTTTCAAGTATATCTTGTAAAATCTCACGGTCCTCAGCATCAACTCCAACCCCACTTAGAGTCTTCTCTATATTCTCTCTTATTTTCTCTATATCTTTACGATCCACTATACTCTTTCTGGTCAGCTCACTCTCATCAAAGTATTTCATTGTATCCAATAGAGGTTTATACAAATCTCTACGCTCAAGACGAGTAAGAAGCTCATATGCCCTTTCCACTTTTCCCCTTGCTTTTTCCTCAAGAAGTGCTCGGTTTTCATAGAAAAACCGTATACCCTCTGTTATATAAGCATCGGAAAGCATCATAAATTCATCAACATTATTAACTT
>CAZATH010000179.1:0-2783 GCA_964487995.1 uncultured bacterium | reverse complement strand
AAAAAGGTCAGATGAGGGCCGATGTCAATATTTCTGTTTCTACTGCTCCCGACAAGCTGGGTACCAAAGTAGAGATAAAAAACATGAATTCATTCAAGGCTATTTATGATGCCCTGCAGTATGAGATAAATAGACAAATTAGGGCTATAGAGTCGGGTGAACCTATTTATCAGGAGACAAGAATGTGGGATGAAGCCAATGGAAAAACTGTTCTTATGAGAAGAAAAGAAACTAGTGATGATTATAGATATTTTCCTGAACCTGACATACCACCTTTTGAGCTTGAGGAGGATATTTTACTCGTTGAACCGGAATACAATAATATACATATTCTTTATGAACAGGTTCAAAAGTGGGCAGTTGATGAAAAGAAAATTGCCTTTATAGTGTATTCTCCAGAAATATACAAGGCACTTAACTACATTATAAATAAAGGAGTTAGCCCTAAATTTGCTGTAGCCATGTATTTAGATGAAATCAAAGGATTACTTGATAAAAATGGATTGCCTTTAGAAGATATACATCGCGATTGGGTTGTTTACATATATAACCTTATCGAACAAAACAAGATAGATAATTCTATAGCTAAAAAGATACTTAGGAAGGCTATTGCCTCTAGTTCATCTCCTCAGAAAATATATGAGAAAGAATTTATGGGCTCTTCTGTTTCGGAAGATGAAATAAGGAACATTATTAAAGGTGTGCTTGAAGAAAATCCAGATGTTGTTCAGAAGTATAAAGAGGGTAAAAAATCAGTGGTGGGCTTTTTAATGGGACAGTCTATGAGGGCATTGGGTGGAAAAGTTCCTGCCAAGATAGTTAAGAAGATTTTAGAGGAGGAGTTATCTAGTGAGTAAGGATTTTGTTCATTTGCATGTCCATACGGCATATAGTCTCTTAGATGGTGCATCTCGTATTGACGATCTTTTACAGAGGACGGCAGAGCTTGGCATGAATGCTATTGCTATCACCGATCATGGTGTGATGTATGGTGCTGTAGAGTTTTCTTCAAAGGCAAAATCCTATGGTATCAAGCCGATTATAGGAGTTGAAGCATATGTTACCGATGATGTAGGAGTAAAGGATAAAAATTCGAAGTATTATCATCTTATATTGTTGGCTAAAAATAAAAAAGGATACCAAAATATCAACTATTTGCTTGCTAGGGCATTTAAAGAAGGTTTTTATTATCGACCCCGTATAGATAAGTCATGGCTTATAGATCATAGTGAAGGAATTATAGCCTCAAGTGCCTGTGTTATGGGAGAGGTTGCCCAAAAGATTTTAACAGATGGTATAGAGGCTGCTATTAAATCGGCATTGTGGTATCAAGAGGTCTTTGGAAGGGATCATTTTTATCTGGAAGTTATGTTTCATAATATGGATGAAGAAGAGAAGGTTATTGAGGGAATGAAAGAGATATCGCGAAAAACAGGTATACCCCTCTTAGCCACAAATGATAGTCATTATACTAAGCCGGAAGATTGGGAAGTACAGCAGGTTCTAATGGCTATTGCCAGTCGCAATAGTAAGGCAGATGATTTTGGGGTATTTTCTAAGTATCATGAGTTTTACATTAAGTCACCTGACGATATGTGGAATATATTTTCAGAGCGGTTTGGTATTCCTGAAGCTATTGAAAATACTGTGAAGGTTGCCGATATGATCGAGTTTGATATAGAACTTGGCACCTATCATATGCCTAGATTTCCTTTGCCAGAAGGTTTTTCTTCAGAAGAAGAATATCTACGTTATCTTGCAGAGGAAGGATTAAAAAAACGATATGACCATATTACAGAGAAGATATTACAGCGTATGAATTACGAACTTGATATGATTTCTAGTATGGGATTTGCAGGATATTTCCTTATTGTCAGGGAATATATTATATGGGCTAAGGAACATGGTATCATGGTAGGACCTGGAAGAGGTTCAGCAGCTGGTTCGCTTGTCTCTTATTTAATAGGTATTACTGATATAGATCCTATGAGATGGGGACTTTTATTTGAAAGATTTCTAAATCCAGAACGTGTTACAATGCCTGATATTGATGTTGACTTTGACGCTGCTAAAAGAGATGAAGTAATTCGCCATGTATCCCAGCTATATGGTGAAGATAAAGTTGCTCAAATTATAACATTTGGAACAATGGCATCTAAAGCAGCTGTGCGAGATGTGGGTAGGGTAAAGAGATATCCTTTAAGTTTAGTTGATAAGATTTCTAAGGCGATACCTCAGGGGACATCTATAAGTAAGGCATTAGAAGAATCTGTAGCGCTAAGGGATTTATATGAAAATGATGAGAGGGTAAGAGATATTGTTGATACTGCTATGAAGATAGAAGGATTTCCGAGGCATTCTTCTACACATGCCGCTGGAGTGGTGATAGGAGATGCACCGCTGACTGAGTATGTACCGCTTCAATACGATAGTTCATCTGTTACAGGTTTTATAACCCAATATGCTAAGGATGAAGTAGAAGCTGTGGGACTGTTAAAGATGGACTTTTTGGGACTTAGAAACCTGTCTATTATTCAAGATGCACTAGATTTAATCAAGCGTTTCCACGACGTAGATGTAGACTTGCTCCAGCTTGCTAAAGATCCCACAGATGAAAATGTTTATAATATGATAGCCTCTGGTGATGTTTTAGGTGTTTTTCAAATGGAAAGCGAAGGTTTTAGAGCGTTTGTTATGCGTCTGAAACCTACTAGATTTGAAGACCTGATTGCAGCACTTGCTTTGTTTAGACCAGGCACTCTTGACTCTGTTGGTGCTGATAT
>CAZATH010000178.1:0-2840 GCA_964487995.1 uncultured bacterium | reverse complement strand
CTTTCACTTTATGGGTATGTTCGGTGGCAATGTGAGAGTTCAGCTTGCAGTTGCCTTAGTCATGGGAGCTTTGGCATCGCCTACTGATCCTTCAGCAACACTGGCTGTGATGAAGCAGTATAAGGCAAGGGGAGAGGTATCTTCTATGATAATGATGGTTGCGGCATTTGACGATGCTCTAGGTATTATAAACTTTTCTATAGCTATGTCTATATCTGCCGTACTTCTTAGTGGAGAGGCTATACACTTTTCATCATTGGTAGTTGATCCTACTA
Source organism: uncultured bacterium (assembly GCA_964487995.1). GTDB lineage: Bacteria > Coprothermobacterota > Coprothermobacteria > Coprothermobacterales > JAADFF01 > JAADFF01. Next base: position 2,565 of record CAZATH010000178.1, on the reverse strand, counting down.
AGGATATATTACTTTCCTTAATACTGGGTGCTATTGGAGGAGTATTGTTTATGTATCTTGTGAAGATGGTAGAGGGGCAAGATGAAGATGCTATGATGCTTCCGGTTGTTCTCGGTATGCTGTATCTTGTATTTGGTTTTGGACAGATTATGAATGTAGACAGCCTTCTTGCCATCATGACGGCGGGAGCAGTTATTGTCAATTGGTGTGCCCGTAAAAATCAGGTATTTGCCGTTACCGACCACGTGATGGAGCTAGTATTTGTGGTGTTCTTTGTTGTTTCAGGTTTGAAGCTTGACTTTACAGTGCTTGGTGGTGCCATTTTGATTTCCATTATCTTTGTGCTTCTTCGTATTACCGGTAAATTTATTGGGGTCTTTATTGGTGCTACCCTTTCCGGTGCCGATGAAAAGATTAAAAAGTATACAGCAGGTGGATTGGTCCCCCAAGGTGGTATTGTTATAGGCCTTTCGCTGTTGTTTGCCTCTAAGCCTGAATTTTCCAACTATGGTGCCTTAATTGTCTCTGTTACGATAGGTGCCACGATATTCCACGAGATTATTGGACCTCTTTCTTCTCGGTTGACACTTAAGGCTGCCGGGGAAATATAGCTTGTGGTTTCTTTAATAGCTCTTCTTTGTGGGAGATTTTCTCCCACTTTTTGTTTGTAAAATCCCTTTACATTATTTATGATAAGTGATAGTATTTTTCATATTAAGCTGGGAGGGTGATGGCTATGGAAAGTGTAATACTTGAAGTTGCTATTTTATTGATAATGGGGTATATCTTTGGAATATTGGCTTCTAAACTTGGTTTTCCCCGTGTTACAGGCTATATATTTGCCGGTTTAATTCTTAATCCATTTACCCTTACCCATATTTTTCATCTGAGACTTCTAGATGGAGCATTTATGCACAGTAGCACTGTGCTTACCAATCTTACCCTTGCCATTATCACGTTTGAGGTAGGTGGTTCTCTTGCCATTGATGATATCAAGATGTTAGGTAAAACCGTTGCATACATTACGTTTTTTGAAGCTGAAATGGCCTTTCTTTCTGTTGTAGGTGGTCTCTTTTTATTTTTCCATTTTTTAGGCATGTTTGGTGGCAACGTGAGGGTACAACTTGCCGTGGCATTGGTGATGGGGGCACTGGCATCACCTACAGATCCATCGGCAACACTGGCTGTAATGAAGCAGTATAAGGCACGAGGTGAGGTATCTTCTATGATCATGATGGTAGCGGCATTTGATGATGCACTGGGCTTAATCAACTTCTCTATTGCCCTGTCTGTAGCAACTGTTTTGTTGAGCGGAGTTTCTATAAGTCCCTCTGAACTTGTTTTAGATCCTACTAAAGATATTGTTTTGTCATTACTTGTTGGTGGATTGGGAGGATTACTCTTTATGTTTTTAACCCGATTGATAGAAGGACAAGATGAAGATGCCATGATGCTGCCTGTGGTTTTGGGGATGTTGTATCTGGTATTTGGGTTTGGTCAGATTTTGAATGTAGATAGTCTGCTGGCTATTATGACAATGGGAGCAGTGGTTATCAACTGGTGTGCTAGGAAAAACCAAGTATTTGAGGTAACTGACCATGTTATGGAACTGGTGTTTGTGGTGTTCTTTGTTGTATCGGGTTTGAAACTCGACTTCACGGTGCTTGGTGGAGCAGTGGTTATTACACTTATATTTGTCACGCTTCGTATTGTGGGCAAGTTTCTTGGAGTATACCTGGGAGGTACACTTGCCGGTGCAGATGGTAAGATAAAAAAGTATACCGTTGGTGGATTGGTACCCCAGGGTGGCATTGTTGTTGGTCTTGCACTGCTTGTTGCTATGAAACCTGAATTTTCTCAATATGGTGCAATGATTGTTTCAGTTACAATAGGTGCAACAATTTTCTATGAAGTTATTGGTGCCCTTACGGCAAGATTGGCTTTGAAGGCTGCTGGGGAGATATAAATAACTGTCTCACATAATCTTATGTATTTTTTAAGAGGTTGGGGTTGTCCTATCTATTGTTTATATATCCTATTTGTTGTTAATATTATATAATATGGTTGTAAATATTTAAATATGAGGTATATAGTGTGAAGAAAAGTTTTGTATATTGTTTGTTGGTGGTGTTAATGTTATCTGTTGTTTACATACCTGTTTCCTACGCACTTCCACGACTCCTTGATGTGCCATATATTTCGCAAAATGGGGCTTCTGGTCCTTGTTTTCTCTATTCCATTGCCATGGTTTTAAATTTTTATAAAAATCAGGGGGTGCTGAAGGGTGATTATAGTAAAGATGTTATGTATGCAAGAAATGGTTTTACAAATAAAATAGGTGATGTTTCAAAACTTATTGACGGTGCTGATAGGAAGTACTTTAGAAAAATGCAGGTTGTTAAAGATGATTACCTGTCTTCATATCACCTTAATGGAAATTGGAATATATGGGATTATATTGCCACCAACAAGGTGAGTAGAACAACATTTGATATTATGAATGAAGTTTATTATTCTATAGATACAAAACGTGCGCCAGTGGTTATTTGGGCTTCATCTATACCA
>CAZATH010000177.1:0-2844 GCA_964487995.1 uncultured bacterium | reverse complement strand
TTTTATACAGGTGCTTACCCAAGAGATGCAAGACCTGTTTGGGTATGAATTTTCAAATCCCGCTCCTGATATGATTGATTTAGAGGAGCCAATTATCATGCATGAAATATCACGACTCGTCAAAAGGTCTTGTCTGGAATCAGGGAGTAAAAAGGAAGAAACGGTAATTGTTCAGGAATTGGATCAAAAGGTACGGCACTTGTATCAATACAGACCTTCTGAAAGCAAAGTTGGGTCAAGGCATTTTGTTCATGCCCTGCACATTGCTGATTTTTTGAACCGAAAAACGACTGAACAGTCATGAATCTGTACTTCAAAATAACGCCCCTGGATACCCTCTTTTTCAGAGATGCAAAGCCCTTTTCCATGGGGAGCGAATCTTGGGCAGATGGGATTTTTCCCCCTTTTCCCTCTACCATTCTGGGTGCTATTCGCACCTGGTACATCACACATCACCCCGATGGTCCCACTGAGCAAGTGATTCAGTCGGCCAAAGATGAGGTTAGGTTGTTGAACTTGGCTTATTCAGTCAATGACGAGATCTACTTTCCCATGCCTTTGGATTTCGCCTTTAGGAAAGAGGAAAAAGTAGCTGGCTTAGAAGAAGAAAAAACTGCCACAAAACTCGCATTAAAAGAATTGGATGTTGTAGAAGCAGCTAACTATCCATGCCCCATGTTACTGCTGGCTGGTGAAGATGACAGGCTTGAAACAAAAGGTGATGGCTTGATAGATCATTCCCAATTTAGCAACTACCTTCAGGATAACATTAATAGTTGTGTAAAGATGTTGAGGATAGAAGATTTCTTCAACAAGGAGCCTAAAACGGGAATTGGCCGAAAGAATGAGACACTTACTGCTGAGGATTCCAAGTTGTATCGGGTTGGTATGGTGCGGCCGAAAAACTTTTCCTTTGTAGTAGAGGTGACGTTGCCCGATGAATTTGGGAAGGGTGTCTCAGAGGAGTCCTACTTGATAAAGCTGGGTGGAGAAGGAAAAGTGGCTCGATTGGAAAGAATAACTGGTGAACTGATCATCAATAGAGTGAAAGTAATGAGTGGAACTTCTTTTACTGATGATGAAAAACCTCCTACATGTAATTTTAAGTTGTACCTGGCTACACCTGCTGCATTTCAAAATGGCTGGCATCCCGATTTGAGCCTCTATGGCATAGAGGCTCAACTGATGGGTGCAGCAGTAGGTAAACCATTGTATGTGGGGGGATATGATATGAAGGCAGGAGGACCCAAACCCATGGTACGTGCCGTACCTGCCGGAAGTGTCTATTTCTACAAAAGCGAAACTACTTCCTATGAAGAAGCTGTGCAGAGGCTTTCAAAAAAGCCCTTATCCGAACCTCTTTCCTTCAAAGAATCTAATGGAAAAACTACTGAAGTGAACCTGGCTGACGATGGATTTGGAATTGCGTATGTGGGAAAGTGGAAAAACATATAAACACTATCTTAAATGAAAACAATTGTTACCACGGTTGGAACTTCTATTATAACCAACTACTTGCCGCCAGAGGGAAAGAGACAGGTAGGCAACAAGTATGTGCCAATAGACGCCCAATGGAGAGGGTTGTCTATAGATAAAAATACTGATCTTGAGGCAGTTGAGATTCACAACCCGAGGTATAGCAATAGTGTTGAAGGCATTCGCAAAGTGCTAAAATTTCTTTGGTTTGCAAAAGCGGATGGTACGCCCAATGAATTAGCTTCAGCTGAAATATCCAGTATTTTAAAAATGGCTGATGGTAGGCCATGCAGGGTCCATTTGCTGGCCACGGATACCCTTCAATCCGTATTGGCAGCTATATTGATTCGCGATTGGTTTGAGCAGTTCAAAGACCAGTACAAGATAGAAGTGCTTTTTCAGCCTCCTCCCAAGGAGTTTAATAGTCAAAAAGACAGCGATTTTGTGGTGAAGGATCTAAAGGTATCAGCACAATCTGATTACAATAAAGGGGTTCTTAATTTGTTTTTTTGTTTAAATAAAATAAAAGAGCTCTATCAAGAAGAAAATGTGTTGTTAAATATAACAGCTGGATATAAGGCTATAATTCCTCTTGTTTCTTTATGGGCTCAAATTTTTAGGATTCCTGTTTATTATTTGTATAATGAAAATGTGCTTGAGCCTATTGATAATGGAAAGGATATTATTGAGATAAGTCCTATGCCGTTGAATTTTGATTACTGGATATTTACGGAAAACTATTTGGCTTTTTTATCTATAAAGCCGGATAAGAAGAATCTTCCATCGAAAGAAGATTTCTGCCAAAAATTAGCTAGAAAAGAAGATTATGAATTGCTAAGAAAATTATTTATCATCCATGAAGATAATGAACAAGTGAAGCTGACCTCATTAGGTGAGTTGTTATATAAAACTTTTGAGAAAAACTGGGAAGAAGATCAAGGGTTTGATGTGTCACATATGGTTGGTAAAGTTATGGAGTATAAGGTAGGTGAATGGTTTAGCAAGATGGGCTTTGAGAATGTGAAATATGGTGTAATAGTTGGCTCTCAGAATTATGATTTAGATGTTGTTGCTATCAGAAATTTTGAATGTTTTGTTGTTGAGGTAAAACCTGAAGGAGCGCCCATATTTGCTGAGGGCATGAATAAACCTCAAAAGTCATTAGAGTACAAATGTTATTCTGGCGGGTTTAAAACTGCATTGGAAAAATATGAAAACGAAAAACACGAAGTTAATATCTGTTTTGTTTCCTACTCTGTTGATAAACCCAGAGAGTTCATTAAGGAAAGTGTTATTAAGCTAAAATCTCAATCAGACAATCCTGTAAAGGAGTACTTTCGTTGGTTCTGGGTGAAACCGCCAAATAAT
>CAZATH010000176.1:0-2853 GCA_964487995.1 uncultured bacterium | reverse complement strand
AGTTTTCTAAAGGAATAACTTTCCACAAGCTCAATAAAATCCTCATCTTTTAATTCCCTTAAGTCTATAGTATCCCTATATGCAAGATAATGATTTTTTGAAACGGCAAGAAACACTCTATCCTCATATATCTCTACCGTTTCAATATCTTCGTCATCAAGAGGTGGCGATGTTATGGCAAAGTCTACCTCTAAACTGCGTAACATGGCCAGTGCCTTATCTGGAGATACAATAGATTGTTTAATGGAAATTCCTTTATGGGTTTTCAAAAAGTCTCTGAGCATGCCAAATAGAAATGTAGTGCCAGTAGTTGCAATAGTAATATGCCTTTCCATCACTCCTTTCTTTTCAGATATTGCCTCATATGCAGATTGTAAATCTGCCAATATTCTGGTGGCATAACGTAAGAACAACTTTCCATATTCATTAAGTACAAGATTTCTACCAACTCTGTCAAAGAGCTTAACTCCCAGTTCACCCTCTAACCGCTTAATAGCCATGCTCAAAGCAGGTTGCGATATACCCAGTTTTTTAGCGGCAATTGTCATATGGTTATCTTCCGCAAGGACAACAAAATATTTAAGCCACGATATCTCCATACTCATCACTCCCAGATATATAACTTATGTATTATTAATATATCACTTTCAATATATTGGACATTATATATATCTTTTTCCTACAATATAGTTGCAATCAGTATCAACTTAGGAGGTGAAAAATGATGTTAAATTACAAAAGATATAATCCACCAAAACCAAAGGATATAACAGAAAGAAAAGCCTATCTCGTAGGGGGAGGCATAGCCTCCTTGGCGGCAGCTTTTTATCTGATGAGAGATGCTGGAATGTCAGGTAAAAATATCTTCATCATAGAAAAAACAGGCCTGAATGGTGGATGTTTAGATGGAGCTGGAGACCCAGAAAAGGGCTACATTCTCAGAGGTGGCCGCATGTTTGAAGCCCATTACGACGCTACATGGGACCTGTTTAGTCATATACCATCTATAGACAATCCAGATAAAACAGTTCTTGATGAAGTAGTAGAGTTCAACAAAGAATATGTAGGCTCTTCAAAGTGTAGATTAGTAGAGGGAGGAAAGAAGGCAAACTTTGAAAAGTATGAACTAACCATCAGACACCTTAATGAAATGAATGAACTACTGCTTACACCTGAAGAAGATTTAGCAGATATCACAATCCAGCAGTGGTTTTCCCCTTCTTTCTTTAAAACCAATTTCTGGTATTTCTGGGCAACAATGTTTGCATTTCAACCGTGGCACAGTGTGGCAGAAATGAGAAGATACATGATCAGGTTCATGCATCTGGTACCTGGCATGAATAGAATTGAAGGAGTGATCCGAACACCACTTAACCAGTATGATGCTATGATACTCCCTCTCCAAAATTACCTGAAAGAAAAAGGTGTAAACTTCGTGATGGCAACCAAAGTAGTAGACATTGATTTTGAAGAACGGGAAGATGGAAAGTATGCAACAGCTTTACATATAGAAAATGCCAATGGAAAAGATGTTATTAGGTTAGGGTCCAAAGATATCGTATTTGTAACCAACGGCTCCATGGTGGAAAACTCAACATATGGAGACATAGATCATCCACCGGTTCTAGATACCTCGGAGGGTGATATTTGGAAACTCTGGAGAAACCTTGCACGAAAAGACCCTGTCTTTGGAAATCCCGACAAATTTGCAGGAGACATAGAAAAAACCAAATGGGAATCATTTACCATAACCTTTAAGGGTGACAAATTCTTTAGAAAATTGGAAGAGTTTACCGGAAATAAAACAGGAACAGGAGGACTCGTAACATTTAAAGATTCTTCGTGGCTCATGTCCATAGTAGCTTTTAGACAACCTCACTTTAGAAATCAACCCAAAGATATATACGTGCTATGGGGATATGGCCTTTTTATAGACAAAGAAGGAGATTACATAAAGAAACCCATGAGTAAAGCCACAGGAAGAGAAATATTCCTAGAACTTTTATATCACCTCAGATGGCTTGATGAAAAGGATGAACTACTTAGCAGCGTTATTAACGTAAGAACAGCCATGATGCCTTTCATTACAGCACAGTTTATGCCTAGAGCCGTTGGAGATAGACCACCGGTAGTACCAGCGGGATATAAAAACATTGCTCTTATGGGACAATTTGCCGAGGTACCTGGAGAATGCGTATTTACAGTAGAATATTCCATCAAATCTGCCATGATGGCAGTATATGGTGTACTGGGGATAGATAAGGAACCACCGGAAACATACAAAGGTCAATATGATATAAGGGTAATACTTAAAGCAGCAGACACCCTCCTTGATGATGATAAAAAAGTGCTCCTCAAGAGAAATCTATTTAAGTACCTCTGGCAGCTGTAATCCTCGCTAAGCCCTTCCCCATGGGGAAGGGCTTTTTTATATTACCTCTTTATATATTATGTGATCCATAACTGTAGATTATAAACCAGTATTCTATAATTACAACTAAAGCTTTTTCAATCCAAAACGCATCCATAATATATTAACTCAAAGAAATGATGGTATATCACTAAGATGTCAGAAAAATTATCTCATTAACAACATAATAGAAAGAAAACGATATTTCATATTAATAGATTCTAAAAGCTTCCAACTATAAGATTTTAGACTGCTTCCATTTACAATAAAAGCACAATTAGTATTAGGCTTTGCATCAGTTAAGTTTTCTATTGCTTCATCTCTCTACTATTGGAAGCTGTTAGTTGCTCTCTTTTTCATCCTAAATATCTTTCTTATCTTTTTTCTTTCTTCCTCTCGCTATATACACTTTCCCTAAACATCGCTAACACTATCTATCTCCC
>CAZATH010000175.1:0-2891 GCA_964487995.1 uncultured bacterium | reverse complement strand
TTGCTAGTGAGGTAGGCTTTGAGTATTTTTATTTTTTAAAGCGTGATAGTGATCCCTTGGACTGTATTGGAAAAAGGGGGTGCTTGGGGGTTAAATTATTTGCCGATGGCAGTTTAGGAGCACGAACAGCTGCTTTGGAAGAACCCTATTTGGATGGAGAAGGAAAGGGTATTCTCAATTGGAAAGATGAGGAGTTGTATAGTGAAATATCTAAATGGCATATCGCTGGATATGATGTTTCCATTCATGTTATTGGCGATAGGGCATTAAGGCAAGTGCTTACGTTATTTAGAGAGGTATTGGTAGAATACCCACGTCCCCATAGGCATAGAGTAGAGCATTTACAAGTTTTATATCCGGGTAGTGTTGAGCATATTTCATCACTTGGAATTTATGCATCTATCCAGCCTACATTTTCTAGAGAAATACCTTGGGCTTTAAAAAGATTGGGTGGAGAGAGGATGGCATATGCCTATAGATGGAAGGAGTTAATAAATATAGGGCAAGTCTTGATAGGAACAGATGCCCCTGTCTATGGTGTAGAACCTATTGATGTTATTGATGGCTTAGTTAATCCCCAGTATTGGCGTGATAGTAATTTAGAACCGGCAAATGTAAGTTACGGTAAGGCACTAGATCTATATACTAAAGGTAATATGGAATATCTTGGCTTGATAACAGATTTAGACCTTTACCGTGTTGTATGGGAGCGCTTTCCTTATAAACCCAAACAGGTGATTGTGCGTGGAAAGGTGGTGTATGAAAGTTGACATATGAGGAAGCCGTAAATTATCTTCTTCATAAGGCTTGGATGCCCAAGACCTTACGATTCTATAGAATGGAGAAGCTGATGGATTTAATGGAACATCCATATAAATTTTATAAGACAATACAAGTAAGTGGAACCAATGGTAAAGGTTCTGTTGTAATGTATCTTTCAAGTATCTTGAAAGAAGCGGGGTATACGTGGGGGTATAATATATCCCCCCACATTGAAAGTTGGAGAGAAAGAATTGTTGTAAACGGAAAGGAAATATCAGAGGATGAATTTGCCGATATCATATCCGATGTTGCGGAATATGTTGAAGTTGTAGGTAAGTTGCTCTCCGAAGAGCCAACATTGTTTGAAACTATCACTGCTGCAGCATTGGAACATTTAAAGAGAAAAAGAGTTGACTTTGGTGTTATAGAGGTTGGAATAGAGGGAAAATATGATGCTACAAATATTATTGAGCCAATATTGTCGGTGCTTGTGTCTTTGGATCTTGATCACTTAAAAACGTTAGGGGGAAGTATACAGAATATTGCCAGAGAGGCTAGATATGTGTTTCGGCGGGGAGTTGAATATGCTGTTGTAGGACCTTTGCGTAAAGGGGCGTATAAATTTGTTAGGTATAGACTTTCCAATTTGAAGATACCAGCAATGTGGTATGGAAAAGATTTTTACGTAAGACGTGTTGTAGATGTATCTTTAGATGGTACGGTATTTGATTTATATCTAAATGGAAGAATTTATAAGGATGTAAAGGCTTCTCTTATTGGTGTACATCAAGCTGTTAATGCTGCTGTTGCATTTGCTTCTGCCCATGTATTATCTCGGAAATATAAAGAGATTACACAGGAAACTATTCGCAAAGGTCTTGCAAAGGCTTTCCATAAGGGTAGATTTGAGGTGATTTCCCGCAATAACCCACTTATTATCATTGATGGAGCACATAATCCTCATGGTATGAGAGCTTTAGTTAGAACTCTTGATTATCTAGGTATTTCAGATCTAACGGTGGTATTTGGTGTGCTGGGGGATAAAAGTGTAGATGAAATGATAGGTATACTTGCACCTTATGCGAAAAGGTGGATACTTGTAACACCTCCTAGCAAGAGGGCACTTCCCGTATATATTTTAAAGAAAAAAATGGAATTAATGGGTATTAACAATGTTGCTATAAAAGAGGATAAAAATGAAGTTTTAAGTAATATTTCAGGTGAGGAGAAGGTGTTATTTGCAGGGTCACTTTATATGGTTGGAGATTGGAGACCCCATGTAAGGAAGTACTTTGGTTTAGGGAAACATTGATATTAGGCAGAGACGGAGACCTTATCTAAGTAACGGCTATCTATTAAAGTTTTAAAATCAGGAAGTGGCTGTTTACTGAGATTGTATTTTTTGCTTAGGATATTAATTAATGTTTTGTGTAACACATGAGGGGAAAATGATATTCCGTAGCTGGCAAATGATGTTCCCTTAGGAGTTTCTGGAGGGTTAAAAAATGATTCTACAAATGGTGGGAAGGGTTTCATTCTAATAGAGGCATGCATAAGCATGCCTTTTCTTGTTTTTCTAACTGCTATACCAGCGATTTTTTGATTGTCTATACCTAATTCGTATCCTGTTGATGAAGAAAAGCATCCTTCATAATGTTGATACGCTTCTGCTGTGGTGCGAGAAATATTTATGCCAGATATATTTTCAAGTGCAGTTTTGAGTACTTCTGACATCGTGTAATATGCATCTTTAGAACGTTTAGGAAGCATATGGGAAGGCAAAAATATAGCAAGTGATATATCACCTGTGTGTACAACTGCTTTCCCACCTGTTGGTCTTCTAACAATGGAGAAACCATGCTTTTTAATAGTATTTAGGTTTAAACCTTCTAGAGATTGAAGATAACCAATACTTATATAAGGAGGAGACCATGTAAAGGTATGCAAGAAGGGTATACCATGATCCAATATATACCAATCGATTGCCATTAACAATTCTCCTTGGTAGTTCTCATTTAAAAGGTGATATAACATTATCCGCCACCTACAGGAGATATTATGGTGATGCCTTTTTGTATTTCTTCTGCTGTTATGGTTTCATTCCATCTCTTTAGAGTGCCTCCCACTGT
>CAZATH010000174.1:0-2939 GCA_964487995.1 uncultured bacterium | reverse complement strand
CTAGATGATGAAAAAACTGTACCTTTGTGTCATATTAAGGCTATTGATAGGGCACTTCATCTGGGAAAGATAGTAACATTTTCCACTGGTAGAAGCAGACATTCTGCTTATAAAGTTATTGGACATCTTAATATTAATGTTCCTATGGTATTTCAAAACGGTGCTTTGATAACACACGGCTTTTCCCAAGATATTATAAGGGCATTACCCCTTCCTGGAGATGTAGCTAGGGATGCATATTATTTTGCCAAAAAGTATGATGTGTATTATGTTTTGTATACCGATTTTTTTGATGAAAAGGATATGGTTATGGAAACTCCCTATGTAGGGCATGAACTCAAGGATTATTTCGATGCTTCGCGTTGGAGACATAGATATGATGATATATTACCTAATATCGGTGAATATGTTGCACAGGTTGCACTTGTTGGAGCGGAAGATAAAATCAGGGAAATAATTTCCCATTTGGAAAGTAAACATAAAAAACAGTTTACCCCTGTTAAAACCAGAGCTGAAAAGAATGAATCATTTTGGGAATTGTTTGGATATGGAACTGGCAAGGAAGAAGCACTTAAATTTTTAATGCGTTATTTTCAGGTAAAGGCTTCTGAGGTAATGTTTATTGGAGATGGATATAACGATATTGGCATCATGAAAATGGTTGGATATCCAGTAGCAATGGATAATGCACCTGCTGATGTAAAGCACCATGCTAAATTTATAGCACCTTCTAATAATCAGTGTGGTGTAGCCTGGGCTATTGAAAATATTGCTTTAAAGGAGGGCTCTTAGCCCTCCTTTTTATCCCTGTGCCATTTTAACGGCAAGTGCTATGGAATAAAACTTGCTTTCAGCCGAATCTGCTCTTGATGTGAGAACTACTGGTGCTGTAGCTCCTACAACCACACCGGCCATCTTTGCTCCTGCTCCGAATGTAAAAGACTTATAAAGTATATTTCCTGCTTCAATATCTGGCACTATAAGTACATCGGCCTTTCCGGCTACCGGAGATTCTATTCCCTTATGTTTGGCGGCCTCTTCGCTAAGGGCGTTGTCTAGGGCCAGTGGTCCATCGACAATACATCCCTTTATTTGTTTCCTACGGTTCATTACTGCCAGTGCTGCTGCCTCTATTGTGGCAGGCATTGCTGTGGAAACTGTTTCAACAGCAGCAAGCACAGCAACTTTAGGCTCTTCTATTTCCAATGCATGAGCAACTTTGACTGCATAATTGATAATTGTTACTTTCTGTTCCAGTGTCGGAGCAGGAATCATTGCTGCATCGCTAAGCAGTAAAAATCTATCGTATAGAGGTAGTTTAAACACTCCAACATGCGATAAGAGTGCTTTTTCTCCCGGTCGAAGTCCCCATTCCTTATTGAGAATGGCTCTAAGAAATGTAGCTGTATGAAGCAGTCCTTTCATAACAACATCTGCTTCTTTGTTCCTTACAAGTTTCACCGCTTCTGCTGCGGCAGTAGCATGATCATCTGTATGAAGTACTTTAATGTTTTCACCATCTTCAGAAAGACCAACTCGTGATAGTTTTTCTAGGATTGGTTCTTTTTCTCCTACAAGATAAAATGTTGCAATGCCTTCTTCAAGTGCCATCTTTACTGTCTTGATAACTTCCATGTCATCTGCCTGGGCTACGGCAACCCTTACCGATTTTCCTGTCTTTACTTTGCTTATTAGCTCTTCAAAGTTTTTGAGCATATGAGTTCCCTCCTTTTTAAGTATTTACCTATTTATTATATTATCTTCTTACAAGTTCCCATTGTTATAATTAAAATTAGTATCCGTTCCTGAAGGGAGGCGAGATAGTGGAAGAGATACTTGCGTGTTTTCCCGTTAACGATGGAAAGGTTTTTATACATCTTACAGATGAGATGGCAAAGTGGAAGTATGTGCTTCTGGTAGGTCTAACATCCACTGGTAAACAAGTTCCATTTCGTAAGGTTATTGTTGGAAAAAGAAAAGAATGGCAGTTTGATGTTCCACCCTATGAAACGTTTAAGGAAATATGCGTGATACCTACAAAACTTTTTTATCATGAACCACGTCTATTTTCCGTAAATCCATTTGATCCCTTAGAGGGAAGGGATAAAAGAGAACATGACAATAGAATTCCTATTGTATTCATACACGGATTATGGCGAGCAGAGTTGTCACCTCCTGATCCTCAGTATGGTAGATGGCTTTACAAGGAAAAGTTTGAAACATTTATAAACTATATAAATGCTCTTAAACCACTTAATAATAAAATAAAGATCTATGCCTATGTATATCCATCCCATTATGCTTCTCTGGAAGAGCATGTAGACAATTTAATTGCTTTAATGAAGGTAAGTAAAACCCTTTCTTCAACTCCTCCGATCTTGATAGGGCATAGCTTTGGTGGGCTGGTGGCTAGGGAGACAGCTCTAAGATATCCAGTGCGCAGTGTAGTGACCATTGCCACACCCCATCGAGGTACTCCAATTATAGATTATATGTATATGAAATATAGGGAATTTAAAAAGCTGTGGGGAAATATGAGAGAATTAATGATAGGGTTATATCGCATAAGAGAGATGTTGTTTTATTCGGGGGCATTTGTTGTTTCTCCAGCCCATGATGTTTTGTTATGGCAAAAACCTTATGTTTACAACTTTTCTGTTCCTTTGTATGTGGTATCACCGTGGATGGATATTGAGGTAACACCAGAAGATTTGAGGAATATGTTAAGCGAAGCTTCTAAAGATCCTAACGTAGTAGGCAGTTATCTCTTTGCAGCGAGGGTTATGGCTTTTATGGGTTCTACTAGGGGTTATAGCGCGTGGAAAAACAATGATGGTGCTGTTCCCATAGATAGTAGTAGAGAGGGTATAGAAGGAAACAATGTTGTAAAACTGCCCCATATTATGGGAGATCATGAAACGCCTTTGTTGGCTGTAGAT
>CAZATH010000173.1:0-2949 GCA_964487995.1 uncultured bacterium | reverse complement strand
GTTTCTTATACCATGGTATACCTATCATTTGTGTATAATCGCCACCTTGTTATCTCCGTCCCACTGTGCAATCCAGCCTGTCATTTCTCCTATAAAACGTAGTGGCACATAGGTGCGACTACTAATAATCTGAGGGGAAACTCCTGATGGCATATCATATGCACTATCATTTACAAGGGCTCTTTCATAACCTATCCACATCTCAAGTTTAGTGGCATCTTGCCAAAATGTTTCCGGTGTGCTATCTTCGGAGGGTATCACGGCAACGATCTTTTTGTCTTTGGGAATCCACCATATCTTGCTACCCAAAGCTTCAAGGAAGAATCGCATGGGAAGAAGGGTACGACCATTCTTGATAACGGCAGGGGCATCGGTTTGGGTATATGTTGTGTCATAGCCATTGTATACAATGATGCAACTTTTACCAATCGGGGCTGCAATAAATGGGATACCTCTCTCTTTGAGATCTTGTAATACACCTGAAGAGACAGAACAATCACTGCTTCCCCCTGAAGTATTGCTACCCTCATCTGTATTGTTTGTATTATCTACGTCATAGCATACATTGATATGAACTTGAATGGGTAGGGTTAAACCTGCTACGTGAACACTTCCAACATTAATCATTCTTTCTTCACTACACTCTCCCTTTTGAAGCTTCTTTCCAAGGGCATTGGCTATATCATCGGCACCTTGACAGGTCTCTATGCCAAGGGAAACATGCCCATCTAACCACAACATATTTTTTCCTGTACCCGATATGGTAAATCCCTGCTTATCTACCACCTTATATCTACACCTGTTAACTTCAAACCACAAGGTATATAAGGAACCGTTAAAGATATCAATCATAGCACGATCAACAGAAGAGCAATTTAACTTTATGCTACCATCATCGGTTTTTATGTATTCCATCCAACCTATTCTGCCAATAACACCCTCTGAAGTAATATCTTCAAGATAGGATGGAGCACCTACCACAGGCACATAACGGGAAAAGGGGGCAAACACGAAGGTATAGCTACCATCTGGTTGATAGTCTCTTAACTCCCGAAGAACAATGGGAACTTTTACCTGCCTACCTGGAAGTTTGGCACGGCTAACAAAATCTTCAAAAGGCCCCCCAGAAATATAAGCATCGTGGGTAATACGGGCATGGACTTTCCATACACCGTCTTTATCAAAGGCATGTTCAACATCATCGTCTATCACCTCAATAAAAGGAGCTATATATACCCGCATTCCCTTTTTACCATACACTGTGATAGTAAAGTTGTATTCCTTACCCCATACAATAGTGCTTAGACCCGATATTTCTACACTACTGCCGGCATCAAGATAAGGTCTAAACAAGACAAGAGATAATAAGAGTAATGATACGGTGATTAAAACAGATATCACCTTTTTCATGGTCTATCACTTCCACATCGATACTTCCAACCTATACCTGCCGGCATAGGCCTTGGCCTTCCATCAGATGGCCTATTAATTACCTTTACGGTGTCACCTTCACGCTTTACCATGATAGTAGAGCCCCCACTGTCAAGGGCAAGGAGATACATAAAACCATTTTTCAAAGCCCAATCAATAACTTCTGAAGTGAGAACACCATTTGAATAACCTCTTTGTCTTCCATCAAATGCAAGCATTACCAACTTAAAATCTTTTGTCATACCAATAAATGAGAAGGGATGTCTCTTGTAGTGATATTCATCAGACCACATATCGGCCATTTTACCACGATATATGAGCATAGGACCACCTGAGAATATCACGGCAATATCCTCAATAGGCACATATTCATCTGGAGTATCATCGCCAAACCATTGACTCCAGGGAATACGCACATATGAACGTATAGATACATAATCACCCTTGCAAAGATTACCATCTTTAAGAACGATGATTTCACCATATGCCTTATGAGGGTTTGTTGGAGAAGTCAGTTTGCCTACCACATAACCATCTCTTACAAGATACATATTATACATGGGTGAAATATACTCGTTTACGTCTTGGGTAAATATAAAATCTCTAACTTTTTCCCACTCATGCTGTCCATTTTCAGGATTAAACATGATCCAACGATCTCCTTTTCCATAAGGACCATCATTGGTATAGCAAGACGACTCAATAAACGTATAGATATATGGCTGGCCACGCATCCACATGTACCTTCCATCTTTAAGACCTATGAAACTACCCCGTGCGGAAGGACCTACATAGTGGTAAATGTGGCCATCGGCAACATACGTGCCAAGGGGTGCTTTAAAGAATTTGTTATTACGGTTAAATAGATCCCCATTAATTGCAAATTTTACATCTTCTCTAGCTTTAAGCATTTCATCAAGCCCTATCCCTTTTTTATCATAGCCATGTGGTGGGAGAAGCACTGTGAGACATGTTGGAGAAAATGAAAACTTTGCCATATAACCCACAAGTGGACCTGCACCGGTTTTGCCTTTAAGAACATAGAGTGGACCATTGCCATACACTTTAAGATAAAATACACTACCCAGAGCAGGCATAGACATTAAAGATATTATAAGCACCAATGTAGTGATAACCAACCCTGCTCTCTTCATATCACAACACCACCTAGAATGCCATGGTTTAATTTTAAGCATTTTAACATAACATAATATAAAAGAAGGGGGATTAAGCCCCCTTCTTAGAAGCAATAAAGAGAGGTAAGTTAACTAAGCCCTTCTTTGCCAAGAAGTTTATCCATATCGGGATATGAACCATCTTCTAGGAGTTTGTCAATGATTGCCTCTATCTCCTCAGACTTTTTATCTTTCTTACACTGGGGACATACTGCTGCTTTTAGAAGATTTTTGGGCGTAATCTCTTTCATCATGCGTTTTACCATTGTATTAGAAGGACGTGGCACCTGTTTGCCACAGACAGGGCAAGACACCATAGGCACTTTTCCTGTTTCTATCGCAT
>CAZATH010000172.1:0-2970 GCA_964487995.1 uncultured bacterium | reverse complement strand
CTGTCTACAAGGTAGTTCCTTGCACTCATTAACGGCATTAAATAATCTTTCAATCAATTTTTTAGTGTTTTCATCAATACTCTTAACTACACCATCTATATTGGGATAGCATTCACAACTGTCAAAATCATCAATCACTTTAAAGACATATCGCTCGTTATCATTACCAAAATACCCATGAACCAGTTCTACTATTTACATTAAAAACTAGGGTCTTACCATTTTCTCCCTATAAATTCACAGATATATTCTTTAATCATTCGTTTTTTAATTTTATACGCAAATGTAGAATAAATATTTATAAATAGCGGTATATTTATGCGTAAAAATTGGCAACTCACAAATATACAAAAAACAAAAAAGCGGGACACAGTAGTGCCCCGCTCAGATAACAGCTTTGATGACGGTATATTATCTCTCTATCGTAACTTTTCTCTCTCCACCATCCCAATAAACATTTGCCTCAAAGATTTCACTGATAAACCTCACAGGGACAAATGTTCTACCGCTATATATAAAAGGAATACCCATATTTTGCCCGTTGTAGTTGGACATATCAATCTTCTTTGGTGATTTTCCACTATCTTTGATAACTACGTATTTATCACCAGGATAAACTTTATACTCTCCTCTCATCTCAGGACTAACCTTAGGCATATGCATAATAACCGTTCTCTCACCTGTGGATATATCACCTGTGATCATAATTGTTCGGCTATCACCGTCCCACATTACATCAAATCCCAAACCTTCAAGTATAAACCGCAATGGCACAACAGTTCTATTAACTTTAGGATCGATAAACGGAGCTGTGTCCATAGTGGCACTTTTACCATTGAGATTATAACTTTTCTTGCCAATCCACATATCTATATGGTCATATACCTCAATAGTAAAGTTTTTCCAAGAACTACAATATGTTTTTTCCTTATTACACATCTTAATTTGCACAGTATACTTACCCCTTTGTCCTAAAGGAATCGTTATTTTATTTTCACCCTTTTTCACCTTAAATATCTTATACTTGCTATAACCTGTAGCAGAGCTTGTAATCTTCACGGATATTTGCCCATCTACAATAGCACCAACAGTAAATGTATAATCTCTTAGATAGGTTTTACTATCTATATTGTTAACTGTAAAATCATCTTCAGGATGAACAAGGTATACACTTTGTATATCGCTATCATCACTTACGATATGATCCGGTCCCGAATTAGCCTCTATTCTTGCCGCAATTTTATTTTCACCATAGTGAGATATTGTAATCGTGGTGGTAAACATACCTGGACCATCCATTTCTTTGGTATATAAAACACGGTTTCTATCACTTACATTCAATACTTTTACAGTATGCTTTCCGGGAACGGTGGTATTTACAGATAATCTTACCTTACCATCATATGTGCGTGTAGAGGATACACTTAGTGAAGGGGGAACAAGTTTTAATACAGATACACATATACCTGTATTGTTGGTCCACGAATATTCTTTAGCCACATTTAATGCCTCAAAGGGTGAATTAGCAAAAACAGTTGTTTTTGCAATTAAAGAATGTTTTCCTTCTTCACCAAATCTCAACACTATCGTTCTTCTACTACCGCTTTCTTTGGAAACAAAGCTTGCAAGCACACGATTTTTCTCGTCAAAAAACTCCCTCTTACCATATACATTGTCAAGAACACTTATAATCAATCTGCCTGCTCCTACCTTACCCTGGTAAAGATAGTAGCAACCGGCCGGATCTCGATTATATTTTTCTCTGTACTGCACCTTAATATCTGGTGGCACATGCTGGGTATAGGGCTTAATAATGACACCATAACCACTGATGGTCGGAAAAACAAATGCCCCTTTGACAACATTAGAAACATGTTCAATTTGGGCAGGAAAAACAACGGTATAGTTTAAGTTGTATCTCTTATATGCATAAATTTCAGTTGGATTGTTTTTTTTCCATAAGAGAATATACTCCCCCCTACTACCCTTCACTACCGATACGATATACTCATTGTTTGAACTCATACCCACAACCAGTGGCTTACTACCTACATTAACAGTAATAGAGCCAAGTCTGCTGTAAGAACCATTTGACAGTATAAGCTGATACACTCCCACATCTCCATCATTTTCAACACATGTAATATAAGCTTTATCTGAAAAAACTTCAAAATCTGCATCATAACAGGAGATAGGTAAACTTCTCTTCGTTCCGGAAACAAATCCCAAGTCCTTAGTTCCAATAGCATTTAAAGAAAGCTTACCAGAATCATTATAATATAAAATATAAAGAGCTTTATCTGTCAATACACCGGGAACAGAGTCTGCCGCATAGTTCTTCGAAACATAAGTTTTGTGATTAAGTTTTATACTTCCGTTTTTTTCATCATAGGTATAAGAGGCTAACACATTAGCCTCATCCACATCATCCAAACGAATGTATACAACCACCGTTAAATTCTTTATCCTTGGAGGAGAAAGGGAAACCAACGCTGGTATCCCCAATACATCTACTTTTATATAATCGGAAGGATAAGCAGAAGCAATAATAGAATTTAAACAATTTTTTAAGTATAGAACCTTATTTTTATATTGATACACACATACCTTTAGGTACTTATGACTATTATCTTTAACATCATAAAATAGCATCCAAAACTTACCATCGCTGTATATATTAGATATCCCCAGTGGCTTTCCCTTATCAGTTATAGAAATCTTTTTTACTTGGGATCCACCTTCATACACATATAAATACTTGGAATCAAAGAACACACTAGTCTTGTCATCAAGCTTAATAAAATCCATAACACGTGTTCGGGTAGGATAAGAATACACCCCTACATGAGAAAAAAACAAGCCAGAAGCATTGATATGTTGTAGAAACACAACACCAAACAACATGAAGGTAATAATCAAAAACGCGAGAAACTTTTTCACTTTAAACACCCCCACCTGAGGGAAACTTTT
>CAZATH010000171.1:0-2983 GCA_964487995.1 uncultured bacterium | reverse complement strand
AATTAAACCACCTATCAACAATTTTAAAGGTATCCGAATTTTCAGTTTTCACCCTTGTCCACTTAATCTCTTTAGGAGGATTTTTCGCTTGAGTCTTTTCTTCTTCTAACACTTCTTTTATCGTTTCAACTTCGTTTTCTCTTACGAAAAAACTCCCAATAAAAGTATAAGTATTTCCATTCTTTCCCTTTAGCTCCTTTATCTCGTCGGTATAAATATTAAAAGATATACACATCTACCATACCCCTACCCAATGTGATACTTCCGCCAATAAACTTCTTTCTCTCAACAGTAAACTCTTTACACAACTTAGGACAAGAGTTTACATCCTTGCACCATGCAGATGAAACTAATATAGCTTCAGGCGATATTTCCTCCTCTAACCATGTCGTTGTAGCAACACCGTTTTTTTCTATCTTGTTTCTTGGTATTACATCAATAACCATACTCAATCCAACTGGCTTATATGAAATTTCTTCCTCAAAGTGCTCTCCTAAAACCTTCTTCCATATTAAAGATTCTTCAACCTGCCATCTACATAACCACTCATCTTTTAAGTGTAAACCGTCTTGTATCTCATCAGAATATACTCTATGCCACTTTCCATCTAAATACACTCCAAATAGAAAAGCCGGAGCATAATATTTACACTCTTCATATACCCCTCTAGCATATTCTCTCATTACCCCCTTAACCCCATAAAACAAAGGAAGGCCTGTAATGGGATCTCGTGGAATTGTGATATCTGGAGCAAGCCCAGAATAACCACGGTACCCTGAAATACCATGGAACGCAAGAGGAGTATAAGATCTAAACACTATGAGCATGCAGTATAACCTCCCTATCCTATATTAATCGAGAATACTATTTAGCTCAGTTAAAAGGCGATAAACGGCCTTCCTATATTTAATATAAGCATCAATTTTGAACGTAGGGTTGTCATATCCCCATCCATAGTTAGGGTCTTTTTGCCAATGAACAGATTTATTTCTTTCCTCTCTTAATTCTTCTATCACTTTTTTTAACGAATCATCGTTTACTAATTTCCAAAACTCCTCCACTTTTTTTGACTTACCACTTGACTTAGAACCAATAAAACAATCAACATTATTTATAAGGAATTCAATCACAGTATACATTGGAATATAAAAAGTAAATCTTCCTAGCATATCAAAAAGCGGCAATTTGCCGTTGACATCTTTATATATAAAAAACATTAAATCCGAGTAATTTCTCAAAAACATAACAAGTGCTACAAATGTATCCTTTCTGTTACTGTTACCATCTTTTCTATCACAATCATAAAGGCTCCTACAAATACTTTCAAATTCCTTCTCTATATCCTTGTTCTTATCTCCATATCCACGAACATATGGTAAGGGTTTCCATACAGATAATTGTTCATCTTCAAGCCACTTACGCATAACATATTTAATCCATTCTGAATACAACCAATCGAGCAAAACGGCTCTTTCATTATCATTCAAATTCTGTAGTATATTACTTGCTACCCCCTTCACGTTCTCTGAAAGTTTAGCTCCACTCATTGCAGCCCACTGTTCAAGAGTAAGCATATCGATATCACTCTCAGAAAGATTTCCAATAATAGCTTTGGTAAAAATAGACATCAAACTTCCTCCTTTCCCCAAAAGAATGGTATGTTTTTTATATAAGTCTTCTCCTCAAACACAAATACACTTCCCTGTGGAGCAAGATGCTTAACTACACCTGTAGATTTGTCTATAGACATACCAGATGGCAAAACCCTATAAGGGCGTGGTTTTCCGACAGCAGCTGCTTTGACAGGCACATCTAAATTCGGTAAGGGTAACCCATCACTTGACAAATAATAATCACTTGCTAGATATACTAAATTGCCACGAGAGGTAATCCATTTCCTTATTAAGTCTTCCCCAATACTCACTTCAACTTTTGACATCCCTTTACCTCCAAATGGAACTTCTACAATTCCAATGGGAACATTCTCCCTCACATTGTCAGCAAAATATGCATAAGCCACTATGGTAAAAGATGGTTTCATAAATATTCTTCTTATTCGGTACATTCCATTTTCTTCACCAGCAGCTCTTCTATCTAAATTCAAACTTACCCCTATTTCTTCAACTACTTCGGCAAATTCTATATATTCAACATCTTTTTCTTTAATATCTTTACTCTTTAAAAAATTATCCATGCCACAGATGTTAAGATAATACCCACTCTCCTCTTTCAGAGACGGTAACTTTCCAAACAAGCGCAGTTTTCGTGTACTACTACCGTCGTAGTTTTTATATTCATGCTCTATACTTGTCAAAACAGCCCTCTTTACCAAAATACCATTTTCTCCACGGGGGTAAACCTTCACTATACTTGGTAAAGGAAAATAAACATCATCTCCTTTGCCGATAAAAGGACCGTATACCACAAAGGGAAGCTCTTCTTGAGTTCCATATTTTCCTATTAGCTTATCAACATCAGGAACCAATCCCAATCTGTATTTCTTCCAATCAACACCTTTCAAAGTACCTATAACTGATCTAATGGCTCCAATAACAGTGGAAATTTGGGGTATTTTATAAGTATCCCCCCATGTTCCCAAATCAAAGGTAGTGTTAGATTTAAAAAACCACGGTGTTAACTGGTGAAACGTAAATTTAAGTAACATCAATCTCACTTCCCCATACCTTAAGCAATATTTTAAAATAGGAAAATGCATCTTGCCACCACTGATGAGAGAAATAGGAGGCAAATTGATTAACCTTTTCCGGTTCTTTTAGGCCATGTCTTTGGGCATAATAACCAATATATTTTTTCATATATTCCCAATCCCTTCTAGCCGCAATAGCATCAAGTTCTACTCTTGCTGCAAACATTTCATATAAAAACGACTTGGCAAGCTTTTTCTTATCCAGTATCTCCCGAACAAGAATATTAAACTCCAGAAGGCTACCTACTCCCCAGAGCTTCATATTTTGATCCCATT
>CAZATH010000170.1:0-2985 GCA_964487995.1 uncultured bacterium | reverse complement strand
TGCAGGTGTAGAGTTGTCAAGGAGTCCGATATCGTTCCATCTAGTTTCGTGGGCGATACGAGCGATTTCGTGCATATATTCTCTAACCTGCTGAGCGATAGCGAGACGCTCTTCTGTACCCATGGTGTCGTTAGCAGCCTGAGAGATTTTGTCACGAATGTCGAGAAGTAGGTCTTTAATCTTGGTAAGTCCACCTTCTGCGACGGAAAGCATGTTCTTAGCATCGGAGATGTTGTCGAGAGCGACACCAAGACCACGGCTTCTAGCCTTTAACTTAACAGAGATTCTGAAGCCCGCAGGGTCGTCTGCGGCCTTGGTGATACGTACGCCTGTAGCTAGGCGGAGCTGTCTAAGGGCTAGGTCATTGTTGACCAGCTTCAGACTGTTGAGGGCATTCATAGCCCCGATGTTAGAGTTAATACGAGTGAGATCGGCAAGTGCCATCGTCACTCACCTCCATCCATGGATTAATAGTCTCTCCATCCTTGGAGAGCCATTATTATTATCGGAGAGTGTGTTCAATATTTAAGCCTCTGGGTTAGAATATAAGCATGTGGAGGTGATATTGGTGAAGGTAATGGTGAATGATAGTGTTATTGAGTTAAAGGAAAAGATTCAAATAAAAACACCGGCTGGAATATATGATGGATATCTTCTTGATTTACATTCTTTGCAATCTGCAGGTGTAGTAGCAGCTGAGGTGAGTGGTGGGGTGCTAGTTATTAGAGGAGGTGTTTTGGAAGATATAGCTATTAGAGGGTATCTGGATGTTTTGGTGCTTAAAGATGTTAGTGTTGATTATGTTGAAGCTGTATCTTCTCATTTTATTGTCCAAAATAGTCAAATATCAAGAGGGCAGCTTAGTGTTAAGTGGGGGGTAGAACTTTCTTCTGCGCATGTGGTAAACATGGAAATTAGTGGTGAAGATGTTGTCTCTTTTAGAGCCAGAGATGCGGTGATGGAGGATGTCAATGTAAGTATTTCAAAATTAAAACAAATGATATTGTATGGCACTCGAAAACGGCCTATTGAGATTGTTGGGGGAAGCTGGAACGTTGACAGTATTGAACTTATGTGGGTTAGTGGCAATCAGCACTGGCATAGTGGATTTAGGTTAGAAGTGGAGAATTATAAACACTTTATCGGTGAAAGTTTAAAATATATTACAGTGAAAGATGTTTATATACCTAGGTGGCTTGAGATGATTATTGCCTATAAAAATGTAGAAGGTGAATTTTCCAAAGTTATGTGAGGGGAGGGGTGATTATGAACAGAAACAAGATAAAACAATGGTTTGATGAGCATCGATTAGAGGCAGCCCAGGTTCTCATGGATTTTATCAAAACAGCGCCAGTTAATCCAAGAAGTGGTGAAGGTGGAAAAGGTGAGATGGAAGCTGCAGAAGTACTTGCTGGATACTTTCGCAGATGGGGATTTGAGGTATATAGAAAAGATGCCAACGATCCGGAGTTTGGAAAAAGACCAAATATTTGGACGATGATAGAAGGAGAGGATAGTTCAAAGACGGTATGGCTAATTGGTCATATGGATGTTGTATCGCCAGGAGATTTGTCTCTCTGGGAAACAGATCCCTTTAGCCCGATTCTTACCGATGATGGCTGGATAGTTGGACGTGGTTCTGAAGATAATGGACAAGGGGTAGTATCTGCCATGTTTGCCCTGCGTGCCCTAAAGGAACTGGGATTAAAACCTAAATACAATGTTGCAGTGCTTCTTGTTTCAGACGAGGAAACAGGTTCTGACTATGGCCTTTCTTATCTTATTAAGGAAGGATTATTTGGTAAAAATGATATGGCAATAGTGCCAGATGGGGGAACTCCTGATGGTCACTTCATTGAGGTTGCGGAAAAGTCCATTATGTGGCTTCGATTTGTGGTAAATGGGAAACAGGCTCATGCTTCTATGCCACCTGCGGGTGTTAACGCCCGTAGAGCCGCTTCCTATTTGGCTGTGTATTTAGATGAATATTTACATGATGTGTATGCAGATAGAGATTCTCTCTTTGATCCACCTTATTCTACATTTGAGTTGACCAAAATAGAGTCAAATGTTGATAGTATCAATATCATACCCGGTAAAGATGTATTTTATATGGATATGAGGGTTTTACCCCAGTGGAATCTTGATGATATTCTCCATGATATTGGGGAGATTGTCAGCAAAGTAGAGTATCAGTTTAAGGTTAATGTAGAAGTGGATGTTGTTCAGAGGGGAGATGCTGCTCCACCTACTTCTCCTGATGCAGAGATTACAAGGCGATTAAAGAAGGCTATAGAGATTGATAGAAATATAAAACCCGTGGTTGGTGGTATAGGAGGAGGCACTGTTGCTGCTCACCTGAGAAAAATAGGAGTTGATAGTGTTGTTTGGGCTACAATAGAGGAATATGCCCATCAACCCAATGAAAGGGCAAGTTTAGATAACCTGATTGCCGATTCACGCACGTTTGTATTGACTGTAACATTGGAAGAGTTTTAAGGAGGATGCTTGTGGAAGTTTATATTGATTTGGAGGCGCTTGTCCATAATGTTACAGTTCTCAAGGAGCAAGCTGGTAAGAAAGAGATAGCTGCTGTTGTGAAGGGTGATGCCTATGGACACGATGTTTCATTGATTGTACCAACGTTGCTTTATCTTGGTGTGAAAAGATTTGTTGTTTCTAATTTGAAAGAGGCATATAGGATATGGAATCTTGGTGCTCGATGGATTCTTGTATTGCATCCTACTCCGGATGATATTATTTTGTTTAGTTCATTAGATGAGACTTTGAAGAAAGCTATAAGGTTTGCCATATGGGATAGCCAAGTTCTTTCTATACTTTCTTCTGATATACCTATACATATTGGGCTGGATACTGGGTTTGGTATGGGTATGGGTGAGTTAAACACTAATGTCAAAAACCTTTGGATAGAGGGAGTTATGGGGCACATTCCTTTTTTAAATGATACCCAAGAAGAACAGCTAA
>CAZATH010000169.1:0-2993 GCA_964487995.1 uncultured bacterium | reverse complement strand
AACTTACTCAATAATCTGGGTGACAACACCTGCTCCTACTGTGCGGCCACCTTCTCTGATTGCAAATCTGCTTCCTTCTTCCAAGGCTATCGGGTAAATTAGCTCTACCTCTAACTCTAAGTTGTCACCTGGCATTGCCATCTCTACTCCTTCAGGCAACTTGATCGTTCCTGTTACGTCTGTTGTCCTGATGTAAAACTGCGGCCTGTATCCGGTGAAGAATGGCTTGTGCCTTCCTCCCTCTTCCTTCTTCAAGATGTATACCTGCGCTTTGAACTTCTTGTGGGGCTTTATCGAACCTGGCTTTGCCAATACCTGTCCACGCTCTACTTCGTCTTTGCCTACTCCTCTCAACAACACTCCTATGTTGTCTCCCGCTATTGCCTCATCTAGCTCTTTCCTGAACATTTCTATCCCTGTTACTACTGTCTTCCTGATCTCATCACTGAGCCCTACTATCTCTACTTCCTCTCCTACATGTAGCACGCCTCTTTCTACTTTTCCGGTTACTACTGTTCCTCTTCCGGTGATTGTGAAGATGTCTTCTATCGGCATTAAGAATGGTTTGTCTGTCTCTCTCTGTGGCTCTGGTATGTATGTGTCCAACGCATCAAGTAGCTCCCAGATCTTGTCTACCCACTCGTTCTCGCCCCTCTGCACATTTGGATGCCCTTCTATGTACTCCAATGCTTTTAGTGCAGATCCTGCTATTACTGGTACTTCATCTCCAGGAAATTCATACTCATTCAATAGATCTCTTACTTCCATCTCTACCAGCTCTACTAGCTCAGGATCGTCTACCATGTCTACTTTGTTGATGAATACTATGATGTATGGCACGTTTACCTGCCTTGCCAACAATACGTGCTCCCTTGTCTGGGGCATTACTCCGTCTGTCGCTGCTACTACCAAGATGGAGCCATCCATTTGGGCTGCTCCGGTGATCATGTTCTTGATGTAGTCTGCGTGTCCTGGACAGTCTATGTGAGCATAGTGCCTTCCTTTTATTTGCTGACCGTTTACTTCTCTATCTGGTGTCTCATACTCTACGTGGGCTATGTTGATGGTGATTCCTCTTTCCTTTTCTTCCGGTGCTTTGTCTATGTCATAGTATCCTAAAAAGTTTGCCAACCCTACTCCTGCCAATGTTCCTGTTATTGCCGCTGTAAGCGTTGTCTTTCCATGGTCAATGTGTCCAATCGTTCCTACGTTTAGGTGTGGCTTCGTACGTACAAATTTCTCCTTTGCCATACCTCTTTCGCCTCCTTTTAATAGTCTGTTTTTAGTACTTTTAAACATATACAAAAGTGGAGCCCAGAGCGGGGATTGAACCCGCGACCTCTTCCTTACCAAGGAAGCGCTCTACCACTGAGCTATCTGGGCCCCAATGGAGCGGGTGACGGGATTCGAACCCGCGACCCTCAGCTTGGAAGGCTGATGCTCTACCGCTGAGCTACACCCGCCCCTACGTTTGGTGGGGAGGGCTGGATTCGAACCAGCGTAGGCTTTCGCCGCGGGATTTACAGTCCCGTGCCATTGGCCGCTAGGCGACCTCCCCTTACCAAATCGCAAAGTAATTATAACAAGGAAGCCGTAATATGTCAAGGGGTTAAACTCTTACACATGGTCTTGACACATCAACTTCTCATATGTATAATTTACTATGCGTAGTGAGAAAGTGGGTGCGTAGCTCAGTGGGAGAGCGCTACTCTGACACAGTAGAGGTCGGAGGTTCAATTCCTCCCGCACCCACCAGGAAGAAGGAGGGATATCCCTCCTTCTTTATTTTTTTGCTTGCATCAAAGAAACAAATAAGGTACTACCCAACAGCAAGATAGCACCTATCCATTGGATAGGTGTCAAAGCCTCTTTCAGCAATATATAAGAGGAAATATAAGCAAAAACAGGTTCCATAGTAAATATTAGGGCAGATGTATTACTTGAAACCACCTTTTGGTATTTTAGCTGTGCCCATATACCATAAACTGTTGCCGTTAAAGCTGAAAATGTGGCAACCCCCCATGTGGCAGTAGATACACTAAAAGAATGCCCCAAAGCTACGGCAACCAAACCATTTATTAACCATACCATAGAAAACTGCCAAAACAAAAGAGACTCTTCCTTAACCCTTTGAGAGAAGACTGTTATTAAAACCACGTGTAAACCAAACAATATTGCACATATTAATGTTAGAAACTCCCCCAGTCCAAACCCTATCTCTCCATGAGTAAGGAGTAAAATTCCTATCATTGCAGTGGTAAAAGCGACAAGATGATAAAGTGTCATTTTCTTCTTCTCTATAATATAGGAAAAGAAAGGGACAAATATAACAAATAAAGCGGTTATAAAGCCACTTCGTGAGGAAGTAGTAATAGATAATCCCCAAGTCTGGGTAAGATATGCAACTCCTAACACAATTCCCAAAATAGAACCATACTTTATGTTGCCAATCCCCCAGATTAACCAAACCACTATAGAGGCAATAAAAAATCTTAGAGCATTATACACAAAGGGAGACACATTTTTCGTTAGCACCATCTTTTGGATGGGAAAAGTAATCCCCCAAAAAAATGTAGCGAGCAATAGAAACAGAATGCCCTGCCAATATTTATACTTATTCATAGCATAATTCACCTCGCATAGGCAACTAGATAGCCTACCCCAAAAGGTGCTTCATACGATAACACATGTGAAGATGCAACTTCACCGGCAAATCCCATACCACTGGCAAATGATAGATAGCCACATTCACCTGCATCTTCTCTGAGATCATCTGGTATAGACAAATACAGCTCCTTATCCCACTTTCTCAAAGCATCAACAACAAGAGCATCAAATTCTTTTGCCCGTGGGTTATAACCTGCCGGAGCATCGGGAGTAAGGCGGTGAGATAGGTCTCCTGATGCAAGATACAATACCTTTAGTCCTGAAAACTTCTTCTCTATATAATCTCTTAAAAACATTCCCAAGTGATAATAATCTTCACCCGTTGC
>CAZATH010000168.1:0-2998 GCA_964487995.1 uncultured bacterium | reverse complement strand
AATCAGGCAGGCTAGAGAATCTGGGATGTTGGTTGATGCCACTTATGGTAGAAGGACACGTGCCGTTATCATTATGGATGGTGGTATTGTGGTTTTATCAGCGGTGTTGCCTGAAACATTGGTTTCTCGTGGAGAGTGGGACGAAGAGGATGAAGAAGAAGAGGAGGAGTAAATATGGGAGGCAGCTTAATTGTTATATCAGGTCCATCAGGTGTTGGTAAGGGAACGGTAGTAAAAAGGCTTCTTGCAGAGATGCCAGATCTTTATATTTCTATATCCGTTACCACAAGGCAACCTAGACCAGGAGAGATTCCCGGCAAGGATTATATATTTATTGACGACAAGCATTTTGAGGAGATGGTTGTAAACAATCAGTTGCTTGAATGGGCATATGTTCATGGCCATTATTATGGAACTCCTAAAAAACAAGTGTTTGAAAAATTGGCTGAAGGTAAAACAGTGATACTGGAAATAGATATGCAAGGTGCAATGCAGGTTCAAAGAAGTGTTGATGATGTCGTATTAATATTTTTACTACCTCCTAGTATACGCGAGTTGGCCAATAGATTAGATAAGAGGGGTACAGAAGATGAGGAGGTAAGAAAACTGAGAGTCCTTAGGAGCTTACAGGAGCTTGATTATATTGTCGATTATGATTTCATGGTACTTAATGAAGATTTAGATGTTGCTGTGCAATCTATAAAGAATATAATTAATATGAGCAAGTGGGTTGTTACACGTGGTAGGGCTCGTTATCTAATAACTAAATTGAAAAATGGTGGAGTTATAGATTACGAAGACTTTGACTTTAATAGATTCAAGGAGGGAGAAAGGTATGGCATATAGGCAGATATCTATAGATGATCTAATGAATATCACCGAGTTACCACGATATGCTGTTGTTAAGGGGGTAGGCTTGAGAGCATATACTATAGCACTCGAGCGTGCTAATTCGGAACTTTTAATTGCCCAAACACCGTATATTAAGCCTGTAGAACAGGCTATTCAAGAGATATACGAGGGTAAAGTACAAATCCAGCTTAAAGAAAAATGATGTTTTTGATAAGGGGGTGGTAAGATTGAAAATCTATCTAGACACTGCTAATTTAGAGGAACTTCACCAAGCATTGGAGTGGGGAGTATTAGATGGTGTCACTACTAATCCTACTTTGATAGCGCGAGAAGGCAGAGAGCCAACAAGTCATTTTAAAGATATCTTATCTCTCGTATATCCCAGGCCGGTTAGCTTGGAGGTAATTAGTGAAAATGCCGAAGGTATGATTGCTGAAGCTAGAGAATTAGTTAAACTTGCAGAGAACGTTGTGGTAAAGATTCCCATGACAACAGAAGGTATCAAAGCAGTTAAAGTTCTTTCATCTGAGGGAATAAAGACCAATGTTACTTTGATTTTCTCACCCATGCAAGCATTATTGGCAGCCAAAGCAGGAGCCACCTATGTTTCTCCCTTTATGGGAAGGTTGGATGACAGAGGATGGGATGGGATAGAACTAGTTGCAGAGATTATAGAGATATTTAGAAATTTTGATTTTAATACTGAAATTATAGCGGCAAGTACTAGGAGTGTGAAACATGTAAAGGAAGTTGCCTTGCTGGGTGTTGATATTGTAACTATGCCATTTAAAGTTTTAAAGATGATGTTTGATCATCCTCTTACCTTCGAGGGCATTGAGCGTTTCAAGTTTGACTGGGAGAGATTGCAAGAGCAGGTAAAATAAATGTTATCTTTTACTTAAAAAACTAGAGGAGCGTTTGCTCCTCTTTTTTGTTAGTTTTTCATATATCAGTATGGTTAGTATGGCTAATGTACTGGCGGAGATGACCTCAATAATGTGAAATGGGAACTTTATAATCGTAGAGGCTTTTCCTGTTGTAATGAGATCTGTTATACTACTTCCTATGATTATCCACAAAGTTGAGTATATTATATATGCATTATTTCTTGTTGTATTATGATGATTACTGTGTAGCTTGAGATGTCTGTATAAATCATCATTTGAGCTGGTATCAGAATAGATGTATTTAAAAGCTATGAAAGCACCTATACCATATACTACAAAATACCACGGCATAAGATAATAATTTTCAAGAAACCACTCGGCTATAGTTACTGATAACCCTCCAATAAAGAGTAGACTGTATCTATCGAGAAAGAACATTGCTATTAATATCGGATATAATGCAAAATTGAGCCGAACGTTAAACATGGGAATTTTTACACTAGTTAAAATGGTAAAAGATACAATCCACAGTATAGCAACAACATCCTTCCATATCGTGTAAATTAAACTTATTTCCCGTTCTGCTGACATCCTACTTACTTTTTCTGTACCCATTTGTTTTATAATAGCATAAAAGGAGGTGATAAGCGTGGCTAAAGTTGTTGCTTCCCTGGTTGTTACACCTCTAGGTACAGCTACTCCTTCTGTTAGTCAATATGTAGCTGATGCTCTGTCGGTATTAGATAAGTATGGTTTAAAATATCAGCTTACCCCTATGTGTACCGTTATTGAAGGTGAAGAAACTGAAATATTTAGTGCTATATTGGAAATTAAAAAGATTTTGTGGAATAAAGGTATAAAACGTATAGTTTATACTCTTAAGGTAGACGAAAGAAAGGATAAAACGCTTTCCATAGATGGAAAGATAGAAGCTGTAAGAAAACACGGTTAACTGAGGTGATAGTATGGACAGTAAAGGTTGGCGTGGAGTTGAAATTGCAGATGGGGTTGAACTATTTGTAAATGATCAGGGAACATATCTACGATTAAGAAAGAAAATAGCACCTCCTGTTGTGAGAAGAATACTTTCTGAAGAACATGTACCTATAGGTAAATTGGAATCTTTAGGAATGGCTATCAGAAATCTTGGACAGTGGGTTTTATTGGGACCACCAGTTCATCGTGATGGCAGTGTTGATATAGATGTTTCCCTCAATAAATTGGAGGTATATGTAGTTTATCATCCTCCTTTGGGAAAT
>CAZATH010000167.1:0-3013 GCA_964487995.1 uncultured bacterium | reverse complement strand
TATGCATCACTTGGTGCGAAAGGAAGTGCCGGAATTACAGCAGGTTCACTCAGTGACAGCAACAATGTTAATGCGTCGGCAAATGCTTTGCTTCAGAGAGTAGATGCCACTATTAGAAAGGTATCTGAATGGACTGCAGGTATAGGAGCTCTGATGGCAAGACTCCAGGCCAAAGAGGAAACTGTAATGGTTGCCCAGGTAAACGTCGAAGCCTCTTGGAACACCATCTACAACGCCGATATGGCCAAAGAGCAGGTCTATGCCACAAGAGATCAGATACTCCAGCAAACGGCTACGGCAATGCTTGCCCAGGCAAATACTGCACCACAGAGTGTGCTTCAGTTATTCAGAGGATAAAACTCAAGTTAAAGGGAAAACGAGAGGGGGGCCATGCTGCCCCCCTCCTTTTATTTATCCACAGTTGCATATGGTATTATAGATGAGAGGTGAGACATGTGGAGTTTATTGTAGAGGTGCATCACGGAGGGAACAAAGTGATTGAACCGGCCCCCCATGGTACTGAGCTTGTGGAAATATACAATGCATCAGATATACAAGGTCCAAGGGAAGTTGTATTATTCAAAGACAGATATGGTAACCTTACAGGTATATATGTGCCACCAAAAGACAGTGCGTATTTTCTAAAAGCTGGCGTAGATAAAAAGGGTAAATGGATAGATATCACTCCACCACTTCCTCCAGGCAAAAGGTGGCTAAAGTTGTATAGAGAAGGAGAAGAACTCAAAGGTGTTATAGGCGACATTCCCGTACCATCTTTTTTAAGAGATAAAATGCTGGTTGTAGACATCGACATGGGTCATGGCAGATACATACGAAAAGAGGCACCACCGGGTACTGTAAGGTTGCTACTGTCTAAAGCCCTAAAACTACCTCCACCACCTAATGGTGAACCCCCTTTAATTGCATTACCACCTTCAGCCGAGTCTATTGACGTATTTACAGATAACAACATTACTGTTATACCTTTTTTTGATGACAAGGGAACAGAGATAGGAAAGGCTGAAATAGCTGGCATAGAGCTTACCAGTGATCAAATAGCCATTGTAGATGCCGCCGTTGCCATAGATATGAGTGGTAAGCCTATTGGGGTTATAGAAATTCCCGACAAGAGTAGAGCTCATCTTAAAGTCATCAGCTTTACTCCCGACGGACCAATGGATATTACTCCTCAACCGCCACCAAGCCATATGTGGGCTGAGATTACTATTACTCCAGATGGAGGTATTACCCTTAAAGACATGCCTGTAGATAGGTAAGGAGCTCACCTATGCTTAGATTGGGTGTTTACCCGAAATAAGAAAGCAATATCATAGCTTCAATAGGACAATTGTTAAAATGGCGTGCCATAAGTGACATCTAACTTAAGGTGCTATATACTATCTGGACCTCCAAAGTTGGAATCTAATTAATCTTTCTTATAACTGGTGGGTTAATATCAATGGCAGGTTCGCTCCAAGGCATAACCGTTGTCATGCCACCATCATATCCTATACGACATTTACCTAGGGGTGTATTTCTGACAATATATGGTTCTGAATCGGCAACTTTAAAATATGTGCCCGCCGATGCAGAGACAGAAATATATATGTGCTCATCAATAGTCTTTCTGAGAAGAGAAGACAGCCGCGCAATATCCTTTTCAACTAGAGGAATAGCACCATGTATTTGAGAAAGTTCTGTCTTTATCTTTTCCTGCACCGTCTTATTCTTCACCCTACGTAGAAGCTTCTGAAGATGCTCTTCTTTGGCTGTAAGTTCTGTAAGTTCACGTTGCACTGCAAGTATCTTGTTTCTGATAGGCTCTGTATAGCCAGCATATATCTTTGTTGACATTCTTCTTGCGGAAATGATAATGGGAACATACACACTGCCCGATGCCTTTAGCTCTCCACCACGAAGTCTGGCTCTTGGATGTATAAAGATAATATCTCCCAACGCTTCTACTCTGCTTCCATATAATCCTGTTTCTACATACACATTCTCCTCAGCCTCAATTCTGGCCATATGTCCCTCTTTGATATACACAAAACCACCTGATTTAATAATACCTGCCTTGTCTCCGGCAACAATTCCCCTAATAAATATTCCCTCACCTGCATGAACCGATGCATTCTCTACGCTACCTTCAATGAGCACCTTACCTTTAACCTTAATAACAAAACCAGGCTTCACATCACCTTTAACCCAAAGATGTTTTACACCTGTAATATTCCCTACGCTGAAGTCAATATTGCCATCTATAATCAATATTTCCTCAACGGAGAGAGTTCCACCTAAAACCAATACACCGGTAGTTTTAGAGATAATAACATCTCCTGATGCCTCTGTGCCACTACCGGCCAACATCTTAATGTCAATATCCCTGCCAGGCTTGGCTGGTATCAGTTTCCCAAAGATATCCACTCCATCTCTTCCAAGAGTAGGTGGGTTTTTTATACCAATAACCTCACCTTCTCTGACAGTAATAAAGTGCTTTTTATATGCGTGCCAATCAATATTTTCATAAGGATCTACCTCAAGCTCATCAAGAGGAACAATGACAATAGAGGCATTTTTTCCTTCCTCAGGTGGAATACCTTCTGCCACAACAACAATGTCAAGAGGATGATTTAACGCCTCCTCTATCGCAGAAGTACGTATAAATTGGGGATCAATTCCATGTTTTTCCACAAGTACTTGCAAAACATCTGTTATACTGAGAGATTTACCGCTGCCAAATGGAGGAATATATTGCATATATGCCCTTAATTTATCATCGGAAATAGAGACCACAATATGGCCATCTCTACTTACAGGTTCACTGATCTTTACAGGCTTGCCATTTCCTAAAGACAGTGTCGCCAAAATTTCATCTGAGGGAGAAAAACCAAGACGAGAAAGAATACCACCTACCACAATTCGGGGCATAGCCCTATATGAGAGGGCATATACACCATCTTCTGTTTCAAATATTTCCATTACTTCAAGTTCTACTTTACCCATTATCCCTTAG
>CAZATH010000166.1:0-3034 GCA_964487995.1 uncultured bacterium | reverse complement strand
TCAGACTTTCTACACTTGTCAAGATGGTTCAAGGTGCTGTGATAAAGCATGGTGGTAAACTCATTCCTATCCTGTGCTGTTTGCCAAGAACTCTATTATTGTGGCACACCCCAATCCTGATGTTACCGGTATAGCCCTTGATCCTGAAAAATATGGACTTCTTAAAGATGATGGATATAAGAAGATCTATGAGGCTAAGATTAAAAAGGTAGGTTTCACGCAGGACTTGATAGAAGCTCACAAGGTTCTTTGGAGCAAGATAGAAACTGCTTCCGATGGACAGTGGATTGATGGGAAGGACACGATGGGGCATTTCCGTATGCGTATACAGCATCTTAAGAATGGGTGGATTCTTGGCTATAAAGTATACGATGAGTATTATGCCGCATATGTTTCTGCAAGAAATAACAGTCTTATAGCTATTGTTGTGCTTGCTATTATTAGTGGTATAGCTATTTATTACTTCATTAGTCGTATTTTGGGTAAGCTTGATACTATAGCTGCTGCTGCTATGAAAGTATCAGAAGGTGACCTTACAGTAGATATACCAGAATATCCTTACAAGACAGAAATTGGTTTCTTAGTTGAATCAATCAGAAATCTTGCCCATACACTTAAAGAATTTGTCATGCGTGTTATGAAGGCAACTGGTTCACTTGAGGAATCTGCAAAAGATCTTTCAGAATCGGCCGAGTATATGGAAGATAGCATTGCCCAACTAACCGATGCCGTGGCTCAACTTGCAGATGCAGCTACTCAGCAGGCAAATGAGGCAACATCGGCGGCAGAAAGTGCTTCTCAAATCATGGATAGCGTAGAGCGCATGGCAGAAGGTGCCAGGAGCTCACAAGAAGTGGTCAATAATACCATTAATGCCCTTGCCAACAATGCCGAGAATGTCGTTGGAATAGCTACAGAGCTGCGTAGTCAGGTGGATAGTCTTAGCGAAATTGTTGCCTCTGTAGAGGAGCTCAATAACATGGCTGAAAATATCTCTAGCATTGTAGATACCGTTACAGAGATTGCCGAGCAGACAAACCTTCTTGCCCTTAATGCCGCCATTGAGGCAGCCCGTGCCGGTGAGGCAGGTAGAGGATTCGCCGTTGTTGCCGATGAGATCAGGAAACTTGCAGAGCGCTCTGAAGAAAGTGCTTCTGACATTAGAAATATTCTCAGAGGTCTTCTTACCAAGATAGAAGAGGTCGTTAAAGCAATAGAAGAGAAGTTTAGAATGCTTGAGCAAGAAGGTTCACGTCTGATGCAGGTTGCCGATGAAACGGCTAAGCTTGGTGAAGATACCCAGCAAATTGTAGTGAAGATCAACGATATTATCGAAGGTGTAGAGCAGATTAGGGGACAGATAGGTGTGATTTCCAGTGCTATTGAACAGATAGCAGCAGTTGCTGAGGAAAATAGTGCCACAGCTGAAGAAATCTCGGCTTCTACTCAAAGCATGGAAGAAGTTACCAGGAAGCTTCAAGTCTCTGTCCAGAGAATTGAAAAAGAGGCTCAGACATTCTCAGAAATTGTTGGTAAATTTAAAATTTAACGCAACTTCTTCGAGTGTTGAAGGTTGGCGTAGGGGGAGACGCAGTCTCCCCCTTTTTAGGAGGGAGAAGAGGTGATTAGTGAAAACACAAGAATACTAGGTAGTTTAGCATCGGCATATTTTTCCGTCAGAGGATGGGATATCTCCATTGATGTGAATATGTTTTTCTCCCATGTAGAAAATATTGTCCGCTCATCTAACTTTGAAGATTCTCTAAAATCTCATATTCAAGCTCGTATGTTTGTTCTGTCTGATTTCATCGCCGGTTGTATAGATTTTCCCGATGTTGGTAGATGTGAAAGGCGAAGAGATAGGCTTTATGACGTGGCAGAAGAAAAGCTCAAAGAAGCTTTAGAGGCTTATCTCTCAACTACATTTGGGATATCCTTAAGTGTAATCTGGGAAAAATTGAAAGATCTTGATGATGTCATCAGTCAAGCCATATCCATTTATCTCTCTGGAAAAACCGATATTCCTTCTGATGCCATTATATTGGCACTAAACAAACAAGAAAAGGTAGATTTTGTTGATAAAGACGGTATTTCTATTCTGGTTAAGGTAATAAATTCGTGGTTTTATAACAAAGTGGTATACGTGAAAGCGTTTACATTTGTACTTATAGTGTTAAACTATGCCATGGGATATGTACTAACCTATTTGGAGGAATGGAAAAGTGGAGAATAAAAATAAAGACAAGCAGTGTGCACAGTGGGAAGATTATATGGAAATGGGGCATGCGGAGATTGACAAACAGCATAGAACCTTGATTGATGAAATCAATAAATTGTGTATAGAACTTGGTGATAAAGAACCTAATGCCGAAAAAATCAAATCGCATATAAAATTCATGCTTTCGTATGCCAAAGAGCACTTTGCTACAGAAGAAAAATTGATGAAAGAAATAGAGTATCCTGGTTATCTAAATCACTACAATACCCATCGTTGGTTTGAAAAGCAGGTTAAAAATCTTGTAGATGACTATGTTAAATTTGGACCTACCCATAACATGGTTGTTAGAATTCATCACCTTCTTGTCGATTGGTTGGTAAGTCACATTTGTGGTACCGATGGAGATCTTAGAACGTATTATAAATCATATATGAAGAATGCCATATCTGAAATATCCTCATCAGAAGGTGATTCTTCCCACTCTTAATATTCCCTATTTGACCAGACTTTAACTGTTAAAATTGTGAATTGGCATAGATTCTATCTAGAATTAGTCATTGACGAACTTCTTTGTGTGCTTATGTTAAGTTATGGTTAATCACCTGCATGCACCTTGTGTAGGGTATGTAAAAATCCCAAAAAGTGTATAATATATCAGGAGAGGGAGAGGGGGTCTGAGAAAGGGGTGAAAAATAAAGTCAGTGTGGAAGCAGAGTCCATCGGTTTTCAGCCTACCCATCGGGGATGTAAACGCGTCCCAGCCGATTTTTAGCGTGCGAGGCTATGGCGTTTTCAGCCTACCCATCGGGGATGTAA
>CAZATH010000165.1:0-3045 GCA_964487995.1 uncultured bacterium | reverse complement strand
CTTTTCATTTTAGAGCCGGGAACTTTAAGCATATCTCCAAACGTTGCAATAATCACGTTAGGATATTTTTCTACTATGGCAATGACCCTGTCAATATAGCTATTGGGGGTAACACATACAGGACATCCTGGACCAGATAATAACCTGATGTTATCAGGTAGCATATCCCTAATACCTGTGGCAAAATATTGAAACGTATGGGTTCCACATACTTCCATAATATTAACGGTATGTTTATAGTTTTTTATATATTCTGCTAATCGTTCCAAACGTTCATCAGTTCTTTCCATATATCTAAAGCCTCCTTAGCCTCCCTGTCTTCCACCACAGATATAGCCATGCCGGCGTGAACCATCACATACTGCCCAACCTCTACCTCGGGTACAGCCATAATGTTAATTTCCCTTCGTGCTCCCAGTGCCTCCGCTATTGCATGTTTCTCATCTATCTTCTCAATAACCTTCATGGGTATTCCCAAACACATATGCCTCACTCCCTTCTCCTCTATACTACCAAAAGTTTAATATGTAGGAAAAACCTACTTTCTAAACTTATGGTATTGTAGTAGTGAGAAGTTAATGAGATATAGGAGAGTTAAACGATGGTGAGAAAAAGAGTAGTGGTGAAGGGTATTGTGCAGGGAGTAGGCTTTAGGCCATTTATATGGCGTATAGCCAATGAGCACAACCTTGTAGGATGGGTTAAAAATACCACCTCGGGAGTTGTGATAGAAGTTCAAGGTAAAGGTGAAGATATAGATGCCTTTATCAGAGACATTGTAGACAAAAAGCCACCGTTGGCGCTAATTGCCGACGTAGAGACGAAGTCTATACCCACCGTTGAGGGAGAAGAGACATTTAAGATTATCCGTTCCAGTGATGGCAAGCCATCTATTACCATTATTCCACCAGATGTTGCAGTTTGTAAAGACTGTTTGAGGGAGATGTTTGACCCTACAGATAGGAGATATCGTTATCCATATATCAATTGCACCAATTGTGGACCACGTTTTACGATAATCAAAGATGTTCCCTACGATAGAGACAAAACCACTATGGCAGATTGGAAGATGTGCGATAAATGTAGGGCAGAATATGAAGATCCGGCAGACAGGCGTTTTCATGCACAACCTGTTGCGTGTCCAGAGTGTGGTCCTACCTACTTTCTTACAGATATGATGGGAAACAAAGTAGAAGGTGATCCGTTTAAAATGACAGCTAAGCTACTCAGAGAAGGATATATTGTGGCAATTAAGAGCCTTGGGGGATACAATCTTGCCGTAGATGCCACCAATGAAGAGGCTGTAAAGAAACTTCGGAAGAGAAAGAAAAGACCTACCAAACCCTTTGCCATTATGGTAAAAGACTTAAGGCATATAGAGGATATTGTAAGGTTGTCTCCAGAGGCAAAACAGCATCTTACATCGCATAAAGCACCAATATTGCTACTTCCAAAGTATGACGATAACATCATCGCCGAAAGCGTGGCACCGGGTCAAAACAGGCTTGGGGTATTTCTTCCATATACGCCCGTTCATCATCTTCTATTTCACGATGGGGCACCACCGTATCTTGTAATGACCAGTGCCAACGTATCCGGTGAGAGAATTATATATACCGACGAAGAGGCATATGCCAAACTCAGCGATATTGCCGACTTTATATTGGTTGGACAGAGGGAAATACATGCCTTTATTGACGATAGCGTAGGCACAATCTTTGAAGGAGAATACTATCACATTAGAAGGGCGCGGGGATTCGTGCCATATCCCATTTTCCTTGATGTTGTTAGTGATAAAGTGGTAATCTCTTCCGGTGCCGATATGAAAGGTGCCTTTGGAATATTTAAAGGTGGATATGCCATACTCTCTCAATACTTAGGGGATCTTGAGGCTGTTTCCAACGGCGAAGGATATCGCAAGATGCTACGGCATTTTATGAGACTTTTTCAAGTAGATAGGGTGGATACCCTTGTAATTGATAGGCATCCCATGTATTTTAGTAGGCAGTATGCATTGCAGACGGTAAGTGCCAAGGAAGTAATAGAAATATATCATCACCATGGACATGCCCTTTCTGTAATGGCTGAGTATGGTAAACGCAGGGCTATTGGGCTTATCATGGATGGAACAGGTTATGGTAAAGATGGCACAATATGGGGAAGTGAGATGGGAATGTTTGACATACACGATTTTGATGTTATGTACCACTTTGAACCGGTTCCACTGGTTGGTGGAGATATAGCCACACGTGAAGTTTGGAGGCTCAAAAAGGCATTTTTAAATGTAATAGGAGAAGATAGCCAGTGGCTTAGATTAATATCTTCATCGTATGTGCCATATAGTCGTGGTATGGGACGTATCTTTGATACCCTTAGTGCCATATTGAATATAGTAGAAGTTGCCACATATGAAGCAGAACCTGCCATTATGCTACAGCAATATGCCGAACGTAGTGGCGACACAGCATACTACCGATACTCTGTATCTAATGGTAAAGTATCCACGTTTTACATACTCTCTCAGGCATATAGAGAATATAAAAGTGGTGTGCCACGGGAGGTAGTGGCTAGGCGCTTTCACAATACTATTGCCAACGTATTGGTAGATGTTGCCGTGGATATCTCTAAAAAGACAGGAATCAAAGCCGTGGCACTTTCAGGTGGTGTGTGGCAAAATCTCTTGCTACTTGAGATGGTGGTAAATGGTTTAAGAAAACGCGGACTTGAGCCACTGATTCATAGGCAGGTTTCACCCTCAGATGAAGGAATTTCTTTAGGTTTCCTATACTATGGATTGAATATAGGAAGGGAGGAGTAAACATGTGCACAGGACATGATCATCATCATCATGAACATGAACATCATCATGAAGATAAAAAGACCATTAAGGTAATGAGGAAAGCTTTAGAGACAAACGATGCCTTTGCAGAGAGAAATAGGGGCATATTTGACTTTATGGGAACGTTATCAATCAACCTTATGGGTTCACCCGGTGCCGGTAAAACAACACTCATAGAGTATCTGATAGATGTTTTGCCACTAAAA
>CAZATH010000164.1:0-3048 GCA_964487995.1 uncultured bacterium | reverse complement strand
TAACAGGAGTATTTGCCTTAAGATTTACTGGATTCTTCGGAGTTATGGGATTAATAGCCATATTCCAATCTGGGATGTAGAGTACAAGTGATGCATTTGCATCAACATTGCTTGTCACAGTAACATTCACTACTATATTTGTACCATTCACATATTCATTGCCGGCACTTATAGATAAAGTGAAAGGTTCAGCATACACTGTGAATACCTTGCTCATTACATTGTTTGATGACACATAATCTCCAAGAGCAACTACCTTCACTTCAACCCTGTAATCCCCCACCATGTTGGGAACAAACGACAACGCATACGTTGATGGATAGGCAAAAGTCTTATTTTGAACCAGAGTTCCTAGAGGGTCGTAAATATTTATGTAAACCATTGCCGATGATGGGGCTTCCTTTCCGAAATTAACAATGCTAGCCTGAATGCTTAAAGTTTCCCCTATGTAAACCTGATTGGGAGTAATGCTCAGAGAGGAAACTGCAAGATCAATATCTCTCTTGACATTTATGGAAAAGCTGCCGAGAAACACTCCGTTGCTGAGATAGAGCAAAAGGGTGTGTGGGCCTGCTGAAACATTATCAGATATGTACCATCCAAAGGAAATTTCTGTAAGTCCTTTATTTATATTTGTTACTGTGCTATTTACAACCACAGTTCTATTGTCCAGATACAGATATATGCCCACGTTATTCCAAGAATACTCAGAATTCAAGGTGACGTTTACCCATATGCTACTATACCTCACTGGAGTACCAACACTCCAAGCACTTACATCTACATTGCCCACATTTATATTCACACTCCCCTCATTGTTACTCAGATTGTAATCCCAGGTTTGAAGCACATAAATTGTAATATTATAAGCACCAGAGACGGAGAATCTAGACCCACTCAATATATATTGAAGGTCCTTCTTTTCTTTACCAATAATGCTGCCAACCGAATAACTTTTATAAAGTTGAGAATTTACATAGATATAAACAGTAACATTCGTGGCAACATCGCTACCGTAATTCTCCAGTTTAATATTGATTTTAATATCATGTCCAGGCACGTAGGGGGGCCCATTTAAAATATTTATGGAATTAACTGCTAAATCAATATTTTTGTACTTGGATAACTCCACGTACAAAGTTTGAGTATTATTTGAAGACATTAACCATGGATAATAATCCAATCCTATATCCCCTGTGTAAAATACCTTGGTAGAGTTCCTCACTGTTACTTTATAGATTCCAACAAACTTACTATTAGGATACTCTGTATAATTCACAATATCAGACAGTAGAGGAAGTACAACTTTTCCATTATATGTGGTATCGTATATTTGGCTACCTTCTATCTGTACATTTCCAAACCTCATACTAGGCACAAGATTTACGTTAAGAACATAAGCATTTATAATTGAGACCATCGTTGAGATAAGCTGTGGGTTTCCATTAACACCAACGGGATTTGGAGTTACATAGACATGCAATCCATCAATAGGTGTTTTTCTGAAATAAACCTCAGTAACACTATACCTAAAGATGTATGCCTCCGAATATCTATCAATAATCAAAAATGCAGAATCATACTTTTTAGATGTTATATTTACCGTAAGATTAAGAGCATATAATTTTGATTCCTTATCCATATATATGACGTTGTGAGTTATACCTAATTTTGCGCGAGGTTCAAAGTCCGCATCTATATAAACATCCCTCATAAAAAGTGTCGAGGAGATAACGTTGAAGGAGAATTTTTTAATGCCATATTTCAAAAGGTTCTTCTCAATCTCAACAGTGAAAGACACTTTTTTTATAGTAACCGTTGAGTTGGTTGTATTTGTGATATACACCTTTATATTCCCACTTGATAATTTCTGATAAAATTCATTGGGTGTCATATCATACGACTGCACATCAATGAAATTATTCAATTTACCAACTCCTCTGGTAGCGGTAAGAGTCATGTTTAAAAGAACCTTATTCTCATATTTCATAATAAAATAAGAAGAACTATCATAACCTGTATTGTTAGTATACTCTATCTGAAGGTTCACAGCTTTCAAAACAGTATATTTCCAATAATCACCATACAAAGATATCGGGTTCTCCTCAAAATTTGATATT
This sequence comes from uncultured bacterium, assembly GCA_964487995.1. GTDB lineage: Bacteria > Coprothermobacterota > Coprothermobacteria > Coprothermobacterales > JAADFF01 > JAADFF01. Next base: position 928 of record CAZATH010000164.1, on the reverse strand, counting down.
ATAACTCCCGAAGCAGAAGTAGCTGTATATGATGAGGTATCGTTTATCCACCCAATATTCCCGTATCCACCACTCTGATTTGTGAACAAACTATCAAATCTACTCCTGTAAATATATACCTTTGAATTGTAGAAATATGGAGTTGGACCATACGCAGGAGGTGCAGGGGTATCTGATGGTGATGAGGACATTCTATTAAAAGTAGAATTTTCTATTATAACGTTTCCATTCCTATTGCTCACATTAAACCATCCAGGAAACAGCATTCTACTATTAACTATCTCAACATATCCAGCACTGGGGCCATTTATATCAAAATTGAAAGGATAGTATGGCTGGATCAATCCGTGAGCTATGGTAAATGTAACATTGTAAAAATACAGACTTCCCTCGACGGTGAGAGAGTACCTGTGGCTCATATCGGACATGAAGTAAAGAGTGGCATTCTCCACAACCAACTTACCTGTAGGAGTGACCACAACATTCGCATCGAAACCGTATCTACCCCTCTTACCGGTGAGAGGGTCCACGGTGGTCCTATTTATTATGTAAGTCCCAGTGATGTAAACGGTATCGCTATTTGTAGCCCTCACAGAGGGATGGGAATTCAAAACAGTAGATACATGCGGGTGTACAACAACATTCCCCCTATCAGACATATTACCAACAATTCCAGAATCAGCCCAAAGGTAGCCAAGGCCACCGAATACCATAATAGCCACAACTAAAACACTCATAACCTTAACCGATCTTATCATCTTTGCACCTCCCTGCGACCACAGGCCATTGTAAGAGTTATAGATACCAAACTATATATACCTTACTTGTGTGCCAGGGCACAATATGATATATTACAAAAAAGTTGATATAAGCAAAAAAATAAGTAATCCGTTACCCTTAAATACAAGTTCACTATACCACAAATTGC
>CAZATH010000163.1:0-3073 GCA_964487995.1 uncultured bacterium | reverse complement strand
AAATTAGGTACAATTATATAGGTATCTTCAACCTCAACCTCAAGGTGATGCTCAAGTCTGTGCATAATATCATCGATATTTACATCTTCACCAAGAAATTTCTTCATCATGCTAAGGGAAACAATCACCTGAGCCCACCCCCTTAAACGCTTCTTAGAAACTTCTGATTCCCGTCAAACAAAAGTCTAATATCACCGATGCCATATTTCAGCATGACCATTCTATCAACTCCCATACCAAAGGCAAATCCTGTATACTCTTCAGGATCGTATCCTACAGCCTTTAACACATTGGGATGAACCATGCCGGCACCAAGTATTTCTAACCATCCACTATATTGGCACACTTTACATCCCTTTCCACCACAAAAGACACACTGAACATCAACTTCCATACCCGGCTCCACAAATGGAAAATAACTTGGACGAAATCTGAGCTTATAACCAGGTCCAAAAAATCCCTTGATAAACTCAGCCAACACACCCTTAAGATGACCAATGGATACCTTTCTATCTATCCATAAACCTTCTGCCTGATGAAAGGCTAAAAATTTACGTGCCGTAACCTCTTCTCTTCTATACACCCTTCCAACGGTAAAAATTCTAACAGGGGGTTTTTTTCTCTGAAGTGCCCTAATTTGAACTGCACTGGTATGTGTCCTTAGGAGAAGCTCACCAGGCAAGAACAGTGTATCCTGCATATCACGAGATGGATGATATGGCGGGAAGTTTAAAGCTTCAAAGTTGTGAAAATCATCTTCCACCTCTGGTCCATCGACAATGGTAAAACCAAGCTTTCTTGCAATATATTGAAGCTCTTCTTTAGCTTTCCTCAGAATATGAATATCGCCCCATGCCAGACTTGTGCCTGGCATAGTAATATCTACTCTTTCTCTTTCTATCCTCTTTGCCTTCTCCTCTTCATGCAGCTTTTTTCTAACAGATTCTAGTTTCTGCTCTACCTCTTTACGAAGATCATTTAATACCTTCCCCATCTGTTTTCTTTCATCCGGTGGAAGTTCCTTTAGCTTCTTAAATCCTTGTTGAATAACACCTTTTTTACCTAAAAAGCGCACCCTCAGAGCCTCAAGCTCTTCGAGGGTGCGCACATTTTCAAAACTCTTCAGAAGCTCCTCACGAATGGAGCGAACATCCATGATTATAAAGCCTCCTTAACTCTCTCCACAATAGCCTTAAATGCCTCAGGGTCTGTAACGGCAAGCTCGGCAAGAGCTTTTCTGTTAAGCTGGATACCAGCTTTCTTAAGTCCATGAATAAACTGGCTATAGGAAATATCATATTGTCTTACAGCAGCATTAATACGAGAGATCCAAAGTCTGCGGAAATTTCTCTTTTTAAGTTTCCTATCTCTATATGCATGTTCTCCAGCCTTCAGAAGTGCCTCATTGGCTCTTCTGAAACTACGGGAATGTGCACCGTAAAAACCCCTTGCCATCTTAAGTATTTTCTTATGTCTCTTTCTACGCTGAACACTATACTTTACCCTCATCGTTATCCCTCCTTACTTCTTCTTCATACCGGCAAGCAAATCAGAAAGTAAGAACCTCTTTTCGTAGGGAACAACAGATTTCTTTGACAACCTACGAAGTCTACTCTTGCTCTTCTTCCTGTTAAGGTGATCCTTTCCACTGTGCTTATACATGAGTTTACCCTTTCCCGTAATCTTAAAACGCTTTGCAGCAGTTCTACTAACCTTTGCCTTTCCCATTGTCTACTCCTCCTTTCCTTCATCTGCTCTTTTCTCCTTACGGTGTCTTGAGCGAGCTCTCTCTTTCTGTCTTTGTCCCCTGTCCTTCTGCTTTACAGGGTGAAGCACCATGGTATAACGTCTACCCTCCATAGAGGGCTTTTTCTCCACATATCCTACATCCTTCATCTCTTCAGCAATTTCATTCAGTATTTCTTCTGCCTTATCGAGATGAACAAGCTCTCTTCCCCTAATAAAAATTCCCACTTTAACCTTATCTCCATCTTCCAAAAACTCTCTAATTTTTTTCTTCTTAACATTGAGATCATGGGTATCAATGTTGTATGTCATACGAATCTCTTTAATCTTCATTACCACCTGTTTCTTTCTTGCCTCTTTTTCCTTCTTGGCAAGCTCATAACGATACTTGTCGTAGTTAATAAATTTACATACCGGCGGATTGGCTCCAGGTGCAACCTCTACAAGATCGTATCCCCTACTACGTGCCATCCTGATGGCATCTTCCAGAAGCATAATTCCAACCTGCTTACCATTTTCATCAACCACCCTAACCTGCTCTGCTCTAATCTGCTCATTGACCCGAATACCATTGTCCTTCTTGTTTTTCTTCAAAGAAAAAACACCTCCTTGTATAATAAAACATGCAGGCATAAACACACAAACCCCTAGCCTGCAACGGCAGCCTTTAAAAAACCCCCTAAGCCATCGGCCGGAGGTGGAGGGCCTGCCAACCCTCTCTTCACATTCACAAGCTTATTATATCACACAACCATACAGTGTAGAACAATACATCACCAATCGACAAAGACAACTTATTTACATAAATTTTAACAACTTCTTGCATCCAAGTAATTTATGCTATAATAGGTATAGGCAGGAAGACCTGCCAATAAAGTATTTATTTACTGGAGGTGAACTATTATGAGAATGAGGAAGAGAGAAAGAGGTTTTACCCTTGTAGAACTTATGGTAGTTATTGCTATCATTGCACTTTTGGCCGCTATCTTGTTCCCGAACTTGACCAGAGCAATTCAGAAAGGTAGAGTTGCAGCAGTTGTTAGTGGAGCAAGGAACCTATATACAGAACTGAGCACATATTATGCAGACCATGGAAGTTATCCATTGGAAAGTGGTACGGATAATGCACTCGTATTCACAAACGGTTATTCACCAAATTTAACTCAAAAGTGGCCATGGGGTAATGATGGTATATTAAACCACGCAAAAATCTACATAGACACCACTAACTGGGTAGCAGGTACTTCTACACAAGCCGCTATCATCTATTGGCCTATTACAACACCCAACGCCGCGAAGACTGTTGCTGAAGATATGGCAAACTACG
>CAZATH010000162.1:0-3074 GCA_964487995.1 uncultured bacterium | reverse complement strand
CTTGGCTTACTTCTAACAGTTTTTGCGTGAGGTGATGCAATATGGTAGAGTGGTTAAAACTTGTTGATAAGGCAAGATCTCGTAGTATATGGATGCTTATGTATTGTACAGGTTGTGGTGCCATGGAGCTTCCACCGGCAATGACCTCGAGATTTGATATGGAAAGATTTGGTATTATGCCCATGGCAACACCTAGACAAGCAGATGTGATATTGGTGACTGGTTATGTAACCAAAAAAACTCTGAAACGTATCATTTATGCATATGAACAAATGCCTGCTCCCAAATGGGTTGTTGCCCATGGTTCTTGTCCTATCAATGGTGGTATTTATTGGGATAGCCATGCCACTGTCAATCGATTGGACTTGTTCCTACCTGTGGATCTCTACGTTGCAGGATGTATGCCTAGAGCTGAGGCCAATATGAAGATGTTTACTGAGCTTATGGATATGATAGCCAAAGGTGAGGCAAGAGGATGGGAAGAGTATATAAAGAACAAAGATTACTATAAGGAAAATCAGCGTAAGCTATTTGGATATGATCTCGTCTTTACAGATGGGAGGTCTGCCCTATGAAAATAGAACAAGTAATTGCAAAAATAAAAGAGCAGTTTAGCCTTGATGTGGAAACCCCCTATCCCAGACGATTGAGAGTTCGCATTCCATCTGAGGGAAAATCCGAAGAAGAGAGACGTGATATATTGAGAAAGCTGCTTTCTTACGCAAAAGAACTAGGTTTTCAGCACATGGCGTTTATCACCTGTGTCGATTTTATCAAGGAGGGAAGATTTGAGCTTAACTATGGGTTGTGGTCTTATACCATACCTACCATGCTTGTTGTTAAATATGACATTGATAGGGAAAATCCCAAACATATAACTGTAATGGATATTTGGAAACCGGCTAAAATATGGGAACAAGAAGTTCACGAAATGTTTGGTGTAGAGTTTGAGGGAAATGCACGATCCTTTGAGCCTTATGTCCTTGAGGATTGGGATAGCATACCCCCACTGAGAAAAGACTTTGACCCTGTTCAGTATCTTAAAGAACATCCTATGCAAGGGGCAGGTTACGATCCCTTGCCATATGTGAACTTGGTGGAGAAGAAGCTGGATGCTCCGGTTTCTGAAGAAATAGGGGGTGAGGATAGTGCCAATTCGTGAGCTAGTTGTGACATATGACTTTCCAACTGATCTGCACTTAGGTCCGCAACATCCTGGTATTCATGGTAACTTTGCATATATTTTGAAGGTTGATGGTGAGATCATCGTTGAGGCTAAGATTGTGCCTGGTTATCTACACCGTGCATTTGAGAAGTTGATGGAGCGCAGAACTTGGGTTAATAATATTGCTTTGATTCCCCGTGTATGTGTGCCTGAGCCAGATGTCAATGAATATGCCTTCAATGCTGCTATCGAGAGAATAGCAGGATGGGAAATTCCACCACGAGCTAAATATATACGCACTGTAGTACTTGAAATGGCACGTATATCAGCATATCTCATGTATCTTGCATCTATGGGTGGTGGAGTAGGTGTATACCCCCTTGCACAGTGGGCATTTGGTGATAGAGATTATCTTCTGGACCTATTTGAGGCACTTACCGGTGCCCGTGTCTATCATATATACATGATAGCCGGTGGTGTTAGAAGGGATATTCCTGAAGGGTGGTTGGATAAGTTAGAAGATACATTAAAGTATTTAGAAGGTAGACTGAAAGAATATGACAAGCTTATTATGAACAGTGCCGTGGTTCAGCGAAGGCTTGTGGGACTCGCACCCATTACACCAGAATATGCTATGGAGATGGGAGTAACAGGACCCAATCTCAGGGCAACAGGTGTGCCATATGACCTGAGAAAACTCGATCCGTATGCAGCATATGATGAACTTGATTTTGAGGTTATCACTGAAAAAGATGGAGACGCTTGGGCAAGGTTTATGGTTAGAAGAAGAGAAATAGACCAATCTATTGATCTGATTAGACAACTGATTGATAAGTTAAAGAAAGATGATACACCTCATATTCACCAACCATATAGTGGACTTGCGTTTAAGGTACCACAGGGCGAGGCATTTGTTCATATAGAATCCACAAAGGGTGAGTTTGGATATTATGTGTGGTCAGATGGAGGCTTTAATCCTTATAGAGTTTTTGTTAGGGGACCAACGACTTCTCATGCCGGTGTGCTAATGGAGGATATTGTCAAAGGGCAGCAACTTGCAGATTTCTCACTGATAGATGGTTCCTTTGACATATGCCCACCGGATCTTGATAAGTGAGGTGATGAATGGTGATAGGATATTTGGCACCACTGAGAGCATTAAAGTTTCTGTTTATTAAGCCTCATACTGTGAGAGTGCCTGATAAGGTTTGGCCCCGTTGGCCAGATTTTGCAGATCCAAGGAATGGTAAATCTGTTTATAGAGGTACACACGATAATGATTGGCAGAAGTGTATAGGTTGTGGTAACTGTTCTCGTATATGTCCTGCTATGGCTATAGAGATGAAGGAAGTACCCAAAGAGGTTCTTGAAGAAATAGGTGCAAAGGGTGTTAACAAGAGACCTCAAATTGATTATGGTAGATGTACGTTCTGTGCACTATGTGTTGATGTTTGTCCCAGTGGTTCGTTATCAATGACAGATAACTACACGTGGGTTACCACCGATCCTCGTGATCATCGTTATTTCTTCCCAGGTGCTCAGAAGTGGAGATATGCTTCTGGTGAGGTTCGCACGTGGCATAAGAATACTCAATCTGATCTCCTTAGACCTAAGCCCTGGGTTAAAAAACCACCTCAGGAAAACAAATAATAGCACTAAAGGGAGAGACTATGTCTCTCCCTTTTTCTTACTGATGATTATTATGAGTGAAAAGTTATACTGTAAAAATCATATTTGATAGGATTTGATTTCTATCAATCAGAAACTTCCCACTGTCGTTATTCATCTTTCACTGTGTTGTCTTTATATAACAGACGTTGACAACATAAAAAATATTTTCTTGGTGGTATACTAGACATGTAGGGGGTGGATTATATGAAAAAATATTTGAGTTTAATTTCCTTGGTAT
>CAZATH010000161.1:0-3097 GCA_964487995.1 uncultured bacterium | reverse complement strand
TGGCTCTACACTGCGCATGAGAGAAAGATTATTTAATAGTTTCATTTTTTCTATTTCACGGGAAAGATGGCCACCATCTCCTAAAAACGCCAGCCACATTGTATCGCCGTCAAAATCGGCACCAAAGCCACTACATATCATAGGATTAATGGCAATAGCCATCTCATCCCATGCTTTACCATAAAAAGCCATAATACTATGCTTATGAAGAGAGGGCTGTCTACCCAGGAGTACCCAACCCTCTTTCTCACCCCATTTGTCCATTATCTGCCGCGGTATTCTAATTTCGTCAATGGGTAGAGTTGGATCAGGCACAATCACAGCCCTTGCACTCATATCTAACCTTCCACCAAGAATAAATCTCCTGATAATGCCAAACTTAGAGGACTTTTCAGATCTAACATTATCTTTTTGATTAAATTTCTCCCACATGTCTTTGTTGGTAAATGCCCCCTTAGAAGAGTGTATAGTTTTGCCAAAGATAAGATCTAAAAAGACATTAAAATATCCCTTGGTAAGCTTAAATGTATCGGTCATTATAGGCTTAGGCTCAAAAGACCGCCTGTCTATCACACTCTTTTTAAATAAATATGGATGTAAAAGAGAAGAGACATAATAACCTTCTTTATCTTTCACCTTAAACAGTTTCAATCTTTCATCAATCTCTGAAACATCGGAAACATGAACTACCATTTTTTTATAATCCTGTTCATCCATAAATCTCCACTGTGTTTTACCTTTTTTCTTTGTAGAGATATGTATTCCCAGTAGTTTCATAATGTAAAAAAACACATCTTCTGCAATACCATCTCTAAGGGAAAGGAGATATTCAAGGGTATTCCTGGCACCATGAGACATCAGAGTCCAAACTTCCATCTCACCAAGTCTCTGTCCCCCCATATGTTTTCTGCCACCAAGGGGTTGTCTCCAGATATTTCGTGGTCCCTCTTTTCTCACCGATAACTTAGTTTCTGCATGATGATGAAGCCTGAGAATATACTGATATCCAGCAAGGGCATAAAATTCTTTATTATTTAACTTTACAGGAAATCGACCCCACTTATCAGAGCCAATTTTCATCAGAGTTTTACGCACTTTTTCTATATCATCATCGGCAATATCCACCCACGCACCTTCAGGCACAGAGGCACCACCATCTTTCTTGGCTATAGAAAATGAAGTTTCTATTAAAGCACCTATATTCTTCCTTGAAATAACACCAAGGGGCGTTAAAATTATCTCTGCCGGTCTCCACTTCCCGTTTATCTTTATGTGGGGCATCTCGTTATCTTCTACAATTTTAGATACAACACCCTTATTACCATGTCTACCTGTAAGTTTATCTCCTACCATCAAAGGTCTCTTTACTTTGATAATAAACTCCACAACCACGCTGTCCTGCTCATAAGAATCTGCCTTTTGTGGAAAAATCATCATCTCTTTAGGCGGATTGTAGCGGATATCTATAACCTCACCTTCTACAAACGATGGAAACCTTACAACTTTTTCTTTTCCAAAGCTACGATATTTCATCAATACATCCCATGGCTTCACCTTTCCCTTGGAATGAATAAAGGCATCTTTTAGCATACCTGTTGTAATAACCTCTTTGATATGAAGGGTGTCATCAACCATCATCTTATCTGCAAACGACCGACTGACCACAATGCCATCTTCAATGGTATAACCAAAATAAAGGCCGTATACCACAAGGGCATTGACACCTAAAAACTCATCTTCATAACCGGTAGCGATAATAGGCTTCTCGGCACCTTTCACCCCGACAGCCTGCCTGTAATTTTTTGCACCCATCATTACACGGGGTGCATCTGAATAGTTGACATACGGCACATGTAAGACAGCTGTAGAAAACATATCCTCAGTGGACCCTTTCCCGTAGCTTAACGTAAAATTATCTTTATCATATTTGGAACCCCTTGCCATAAATACCTGGAATCCAATCTTCTTGCTCTCTGGGGTATGCACAGGACAAATAATACCTTTTTGAGAAGGTGAAACAGCACGATACTCTCTATACGTTGACACATCATGTTCACTAAAGAGTGGAAGTATTACCATCTCCTCATAAGACTTTCTACCTATACTATTTTGGTGGGTAACATCGTACCACACAGGGAACTTAGTTGTATTGAAAACAACATCATTTCCAAACTCCATCTTAAAGGAAAAGGTATTATGGGAAGGAATTAGCGCAAATGTCATATTACCCTTTTCACCATGCTTTAACATTTTACCAACCATATATAGCAGATAAGCAGGTATATATCTCCCCCTTTTCCAATCTATTTTGCCTGCCAGCCAATCATCACCATGTGGAATAAAAATCAGTGGAGAAACATATCGCTTTCCAAGAAACGTAAACGTCCTTTGTGAGGGAACAATAAATTCAATCTTTTTTTCTCCTTCACCCACCAAAAATCTAACAATATAAAATCTACCCTTTGGATACACCTCCACCTTTAAAGATTGAACAAACTCTGTAGTTAGAGGTTTTTTATATGCATAAAAACCCGATGATGAGAGGTAGTTTAGCAGAGAGGATATCCGCTTTTTCACCTTCTTCCCCCGCCTTTCACAACAAATTATTAATATCATTATATCATCAAATGAAAAACTATTAATAAAGTTAATACAACATCACACCAAAACATCTTCCAAACTAAATAAAGGGAGGAGATCTCCTCCCTAATACAATGATTTTTACAACAACTACAACAATCTACACCTTAAAGAATGAAACCTTATCTCTGAGGTCATCGGCAAGAGAAGAAAGGTTGTCAGATATGCTCTGTATTTTTTCTGCAATTTCTGCCACTTGGTTTACACCATCGCGAATCGTGACCACACTGGATGTAAAGCTATGACTAAGACCACGCACATTATCCAGTTCAGAAGATATATTCTGGGCAGCAGCAGTTTGCTCTTCAGCAAGAGCGGCAAGAGATTCTGCACCTTCACTGACATCTTGTGCACTACTACTGATTTTATTAAGTACCTGAACCATGGTTTTCTCTGCACTGCTCGAAAGTTTAGCCGACTCTGTGACCTCCATCATATCCTGAGTGGCCTTCTGTAT
>CAZATH010000160.1:0-3198 GCA_964487995.1 uncultured bacterium | reverse complement strand
CCCACTATTAATATAATGCAAAGAAAAATTGTTGTTGTATGTATATGTAGACTATTACACTTTTTATGCAGTTCTTAGTGCATAATGGAATTGAAATTTCATATATACTTCATTAATGTATTAATAAAAAAAGGGCGAAGCCTCGGCTTCGCCCTTTGGAAAGTGGATCTTATACTTATCTTTGATGTACTCTCATTATAAATCCACCTACTCCAGGCCTATCAGAAGCCATTGAAAAATCGTATACTGGATTACTGTAAGTATCTCCTACAATTGTATAAGTATAAGAACCTTCATAGAGCATATGATATCCTGTATCATCTCCATCTCCACCCAAAGGAACAACCTTTTTAATATCACCTGAGGTAGAAATGGTTGCCAAAACTATATCACTTCCACCAAATCCTATACCAAACATTTCTTTCACACTATCTTCCCCCATATCACCTAATACCACAATGTTTCCTGTTGGTAACAATACAGCATCATAAGCTTTGTCTTCTGAACTACCACCTATGAACCTTTGCCAAACAATATTTCCGTTGTTTTTATCTACTGCCACTATCCATATATCATTACCATTATTATCAGCATTATTGTGTCCTAAAACATCACCATCATTTGAAGAGGTATTTCCAACAATAACATATGTCTTCTGGGTTTCTACAGCACTATAACCTTCATCATCGCCGGTGCCACCAATTACCTTTTGCCACTGAATATTTCCATTGGCATCCACTTTCACCACAAACAAATCTGCACTGCCTTCTCCTTTGTAACCTTGAATATCATCAGAAACGGTCCAGCCTACAAGCAAATATCCTCCATCAGAAGTAATAATTACTTTATTAATAACATCATTACTATTTCCACCATAAAGTTTTTTCCACACAATATTACCATTTTCATCAAATTTAATGGCAAATCCATCGTGTAATCCAAACTGCTTTCCAGAATTATCTTCTATAGATTTAGTATTTCCAACGGCAATATATCCATCACCAACACTAACAATATCGGTAATCTGATTGTTCCATCCCACACCAACCTGTTTCTTCCATATCAAATCACCACCTGATGTCAACTTGGCAATAAAAATTCCATTATCAGATGCTCCACCTACCACAAAACCACCATTGTTCCCTGGAGAAATAGCATACAGATGAATAAAACCACTATCATTTTCACCAAGGAAAGTTTTCTTCCACAACGTTTTACCATCGAAAGAGACTTTATAGATTGTTCCATAATCATCATCATAAGTAGCGATATAACCATCATCAACCTTTATAAAGTCTGTAATAGTGCCACCCTCGTCGGAAACCCATGCCATATCAGAATACACTCCTGATTCCAATCTACTTTTAACAAGTTTATCAATACCATCGGTATAACCATCGTCAAACATTCTCAACGCATAAGTCATATTTTGTTCAAATGTTTTAGCATCTGGTATACACACACCATATGATGCCGATTTGCCAAAGGCAAGTAGTTCTTTATCTTTTCTAATCACACTCTTTAGATAGATATCCACATTGGCAACCAATGTGCGATATTTAGCCATCTCATAAGCGGCATTATACCCATCATTCCCAGAAACCAACCCTGTATAAAATTTCATAAATTCAACAGTAGCCTTTTTATTCTTTTCAGAAGTTAAAAATATACCATACGCCTCTACTAATGGCTTACCGCCGGGAACCGGTAATACAGATACATAGGATATTCTTCTGACAATATCCCTATACATTTCCCTATCTCCAACAACCATAACGACATTTTTCCCATCTTCATCATCAACCAGGGCATCTATCACTTCTTTTCTGGCTTTTTCTAAATTCCATGATCTTCCTAAATATCCCGCTATTCTCCCAATATCCTCTAGATTGGCAAATTTCTTGAAAGGAATTATCACATTGTTTGATATATTCCATGCAAGGTAACCATTTTTATATGAATATAATCCCCTACTTACCGTAGCAAAGTAAAATGGAGAGTAATACTTGAAAAATAAAGGAAACGAAAGATCACCATCATAATCTCCTTTGATAAATTCTTCATAGGTATTGGGAACCTGTTTAACCTTGTCATTTCTAATAATTAATGCCACAGTATCAACAGAAATAGGAAGACCATATAGACGCTCTCCATAAATAAAGGCATTGATTGAAGGAGCAATATAATACGCCTTGGCAACTAATGGATCAATTAAGTCGTCTATAGGATAAACTAAATGTTGGTCAATCATATCTACCAGCAAACTACCATCTGCTATCACAGCATCTGGAGCATTGCCTTGTTGGGCAGCTTGATAAAGTTTCTTCATGAGAACATTATCTGGAACATAAATAGCCTTAACAGAAACATTGTAGGTTTTTTCAAATTCCGATACGATTTCATCTATAAATTCCTGTGCTTTCTTACCATACCAAACGGTGATATTACCACTTACGGAATGGTTGGGTTTAATAACAAGGGGTATATTAGATATCGATACCCTATATCCTACTGGGTCCCACTTTACGTAATATCCCAAAGCCTCAGACACAAATCTTACTGGAACCAGTGTTCTGCCTGCCTTCTTATCCACATAAGGTTTAACATCCATCTTTTTCTGTCTTCCGTTAATGCGAATAATATTCTTACCCTGGCTCTTAGCTGTTTTGGGCCATAACTCTATTGTTTTCCCACCTTGTATAATAATCACTTTTTGCTCCTTAGCATTCCACTTTACTTGGGCTCCTAATTTTTCAGATACAAATCTCAGTGGAACAAACGTGCGACCGCTTGTAATCACAGGTGCAACATCAAGGGGAGAAGTAGCCTTACCACCAACAAATACATCTTTCTTTCCAATAAATAGTTCTATCAGTTTGGTCTCTTGTCCATAAACATTACTATTACCAACAACCAAAATACTTAAAACTAAAGAGAGAACAACAATAACTACAACCATTTTACGCATAAATATCTAGCCCCCCTTCTTTAGGAATATTTACACTATTATTTTATATCACTCCTATAAATATTTTACGTGTAAACACTACTCCATCTATATAAAAATATGGGATTTTATGCTTAAATCCGGAAGTATACAAGAGATACTAAACATTTTACACATTAAAAAAGAATACAGCTGGTGCACCTGGGGGGATTCGAACCCCCAACCTCAGGCTCCGGAGGCCTGCGCTCTAA
>CAZATH010000159.1:0-3199 GCA_964487995.1 uncultured bacterium | reverse complement strand
ATTTACAACCTCGCACTTTATAACAACTACATTAAAATCTAAGGACGCATCCTAAACATATCAAAGCATAAAGCTTTCAAGCCATATATTACTTACAAATACACCGACAAACCGCAACCTTTATATTTTCAAAACCACAACTACTGAAACTCTTTACATCCAAGGCTACTTTTCTTTTCTTCTTAGCAAATATCCTCTTCTCAGCTTCTATCTCCTTTTATCACTGCTCTTTATATCACGTTGCATAGATATAAATTTTATACTTTCCCTAATCCTCAACTTTTACCCCCGTAGCTTTCTCAAATATCGCACGGGCATGAAGATACGTTGTATCAAGGGTGTTATATCTTCCCTTTGGCACTACCAGTGGAAGCTCTGTACATCCAAGTATAATGGCATCTGCCTTATCTTTATACTTCTCAACATAATACACAGCCTCAGCTTGAGCATCTTCCCCAAGGTCTCCATTTCCTAAACGGAAGATTAACTTATCTATGGCTATGGCATCCTCTTCATCAGGATATAACACCTGAAGACCATAACCTTTCATCATCTCTTTGTAAAGACCACTATCCAGTAGTCTCTTTGTGCCAAACAGCATCAGTTTTTTATATCCACTTGCTTTTGCCTCATTAGCCACAGCATCGACAATATGAACCACTTCCATATCATAGGTATTAAGATGTGGCAGATGAATATGCATAGTATTACAAGCTATAGCAAACACCTCTACGCCCATATTGTTAAAGTTATCAATAACATACTGGAAAAGCTCCCTAACTTTCTCAGGATGACCTGACCTCATATTCTTTACTACCTCGGCAAAATTGACACTGTAGATGACAACCTCAGGATAAACAAGCTCTGGAAGATACTTGGCACTGAAATCAACAATATACTTGTAGTAAGGAACTGTAGACTCAGGACTCAGTCCCCCCAAAATACCTATTTTCTTCGGCTTCTCCATCAAAATCCCACCTTCTCTTTTAAATAGCCATAATAGCCTCTTTTGCCCTTTCAAGTGGCTCTTTTAGGATATCTACCACTTCATCACACACATTTACAACAAGATGTGTCTTTCCATCTTTTTCATATATCACAATAGGACAGGGAGCAAAGGAACCAATATCATAAGCATTATCCATCATGTTGTAAAAATCTGCAGGATTACAAATGTAAAGAATACGATATGGGGGGATATCTTTATCAAGCTTATTCTTAACAATATCACTCGGTGTCAGTTCCATAATAGGCTTTAGTCCCCGCTTTTCAAGCTCACCTTTAAGTTTATCTTCTACTTCTGAAACAGCAAGGTCAAAAACTCGTTCAACGCGAAACATCTATCATCCTTCCCTCCTAAACCCAATTATTTATCTATTATCTTAACATATATAATCAATGAAATTTTGAAAAGAAGCAACATTAACAATAAAAATGAGTATAATAATTAAGCAATAACGAAAGTTAGGAGGTGGGACAATTGTCCCTAAAGCTCAAGATTACATCGATTGTAGCCTCTATTATCACATTAGGAGGTATATTTGCACTTGCCATGATATGGCCTGCACCACCTAAAGTATTATGGACAATTATAATAGCTGTTGTAGGCGTTATAGCAGCTAACTTCTTTGTGCTTTACTATGCCCTTAAACCTATTGATCAACTTAAAGATACCGTCACTACAATTACCACGGAAAATGACTTCACTATAGAAATACATGTCAATAGAAATGATGAAATAGGTATCATAGGGAAACTTATAAACAACATTATACGAACGGCAAGGAATATCATGTTATCTATGGCAAATACCATCAAAGATATTACCAAACAAACAAGTCGCTCGGCATCAAGAATAGAAAATAGCATTATGAATATTGAAAGTATCCAACATCTAATGGACAGCATAGACCACATGGCATCAGAAACAGCATCTTCCGCTACAGAAATTGCCAGTAGTATGCATATGCTGTCAGAAAGCGGTGAGAAACTGGCAGAAAGTGCAGAAATATTCAGAGAGGCATCACAGCGTATACAAAATATCGCAACCAAAAATTTAGATGTAGCTATTCAAACGCTTAACAGTATGAATGAAATTTCATCTTCTATGAAAGATCTAATGAAAACATCAAAGATGCTTGTAGATAAAGCGGCTGTTATCAATGATATCGTTAAAACCATATCAGATATAGCCAATCAGACCAACCTACTTGCACTCAATGCCGCCATAGAAGCTGCCCGTGCCGGAGAAGCCGGCAAAGGATTTGCCGTAGTTGCCGATGAGGTAAGAAAGCTTGCAGAACTATCCAGGGAATCTGCCGATAACATTGCCACCAATTTACAAGAAATCATTAAATTTATTAAAAATGTCAGTGAACTGGCCGACAACGTGGAAAGACAAACTCAGGAAACTCTCAAGCTCAATAAACATACGTACGAATCAGCAGAGCAAATCAACACGGAGGCAACAAACATTGGAAACCAGGCAATTCAAATGGCAGACATCTCAGAAAATATCTATGCCTCTATTGAAGAAATGAATGCCGCCGTACAGAATATTACGGCAAGTATGGAAAATGTATCAGCAGAAATAGGAAGGGTAAAAGCGCTATACGATAGAGCAGCGGCAGAACTGAAAGAGGCAAGCAATGAGGCTGTATCTCTTGCCCACTTTGCCCAAGATAAACTTAAAGGTATATCACAATACAAAATACTAACCAAAGAAGATATCGTGAAGGTGCTTAAAGAGGCAATAGAAACCCACGGTACATGGGTGGAAACGTTAAGTGATATTATTAAAGGCAATAAGTCTTGGTCTGATCTAGAAACAGATCCAACAAGATGCGCATTTGGATTAAGCCTCTTGATGCTAGGTGGAAATATCCCGGGATGTGAAGATGTAATGGAAAAGATTCATCAATACCATAACGATATTCACTATCTGGGTAAAGAGGTGATAAACACACTGCAAAAAGGAGAACATATTGATGAAAGCTATATACGCAGGGCAAATACCATTAAAGGTAATCTAATAGGAGTATTGAATGAATGTATAAATCGTATATCTCTTAAGTAAAAGGGGGAAGCCGTGCTTCCCCCTTCACAGGAGCCCGGCTTATCTACCAACAGCCTTTTTGAAGATCGATAACATCTTGGCAAATTCTGAAACCTTTACGTTATTTTGAGGCTTAAACGTGCC
>CAZATH010000158.1:0-3205 GCA_964487995.1 uncultured bacterium | reverse complement strand
TGTTTAAATAAACAGTATAATACCCATTGGTAATCACTTTTCTTGGCATATAACCCCTCCTACAAAGAATCCTTTAAAAACTCCATAGGGCAAATGATAACCAAACAATCTGTTGTGTTCAATTATAAAATTATAACAAAATAATTATCTATATAACTCCATATTCCTTTTTTCCACGCTTCCAAGCATAGATTGAAACATTCGGTCAAGGACTTTGTCAAGGAGATGTCTGTCTTGTTACCACGCTTCCAAGCATAGATTGAAACGCACTGGAACTCGGTGATAAGATACAAATAGACGGCGGTTACCACGCTTCCAAGCATAGATTGAAACGCCTGACTTATCGGACAAACAGCTTATTGATGAGAGTTACCACGCTTCCAAGCATAGATTGAAACCGGCCGACCTGTCTACCGATGGAGGTAGGGGTAGGGTTACCACGCTTCCAAGCATAGATTGAAACATTCTCCTAATGAGTTCCTCGGCGTAGTCGCTCATGTTACCACGCTTCCAAGCATAGATTGAAACCCTCCTTCATTTCTCAAAAAGACCTTCTGACAAGGGGTTACCACGCTTCCAAGCATAGATTGAAACCCTTAACATATCCATCCCTTCGTATATTTCAATTTTACGAATTTTTGTTATTATACCACTAAAATAGATTTTTTCAAATAACTACGGGTTTTTTCTCTATGACAACCCCCTAAGACCAACTGTATTATGTGGGGTTGTCATTTCAAGATTAATAAATTATTTAAGGGGAAAAACAAAGGGAGTATATTCTTGATCTTCCATAATATGCTTCTCTATTCTAAACACTTCCATACGCATTAAACGTTTCCATGATATTTGTCTTTCTATACGCGGATGATATACAGTTCCTCTAATAAATTTATCATATTCCCTGAGAACAATCTTTTTTCCAGTTTCATTGAGTAAAACCATTCCCGATTTATCAGAGAAATGTTTAGAAGCTATATGTCCTCTATTAATTAGCGTTAATAGCAATCTATCAGCTATCAAAGGTTTGAATATTTCTGCTATATCTAATGATAAAGCAAACCTTCTCCATCCTGTTTCATGTAGATATCCTATTCTAGGATCAAGATGGGTATGATATATTTGTGTTAAAACACTGCTATATACAAGGCTATTTAAGAAGCTCATCAGTGCATTTCCCTTAGACAGCGGTGGTCTTCTTGTTCTTATACCTATTTTCATTTCATCAGCTTTAATCAGTTTATCTATATCCTTAAGATACATGTTTCTAAATTTACCCTCAATTCCCATCAGCTCATCAATATTCTCTGTTTGCCAAACCTGCTGCTTATAGATATCTACATTTTCCAAAACTGTAGAGTCAAAAGATGACAATCTCCTTGCACGATCCTTTACAACAAATGCCATAACGTTCATAGCTCCTGAAACAATAGCCTTGGCTATTGGCATACGAAGGGAAATATCTTGGTAATAACATGCCTGTTTAGAAAGTAAAAAGCCACTAACTAGGTATTCTTTCGGATAATAAGACCCTGTATAATGCCCAAAGTAATTGTAGAAATGAACCACAATTTTTTCTTTAGACATAAATTCTAAAAAAGAAGAATTCAACTCAATTTTAGAAAATACATGAATGTCTTCTACATTTTTAACTGGGTAGAAATACCTTTCTCCGTTTTTTGTCTGCAACCAAATGGTGTTTTGTCTTCTTGCCAGTTTTCCACTTTTAGTAATATACAAACTTTCCACTAAATCACCTCACAGTATATTAGAGGATAATGTATTCACTCCTATAACTTCTGAGTGGAAGGCATTCTCTGAACGCAATATATATAACCGAACACTATCCTCCGATATATCCATAACTTTTAAAAGCTCCTTTTTCATCATTTCTAAATTAGAAGTGGTAATATTTCCCTCAAAAACTGATCTTTGGACATGTTTTAAATATTTTCTGAGAATTCTTGGCATCTTTCCTACCCTTTCCTCTGCTACATCATAAACTAAGATTACATACATCAGATCCACCTCACGAATAACACAACATCTTATAACCACAATACCTACAATATCTTCCTTCTACCCCGGGGGGAACAGGGGTTTGTAATATTACTACCATATTATTCAAAAAGTCAATTAGTTCACTCTTGGTATTATCGTCAAGCTTGATATAATACCTTTTCTTTTTCCGCGGTACTTCTAAAACACCAATGGCACTGATACCTTTCAAAGAAAGTTTATACAGATAAAAAAGCATTTGCATACGGGCTGCTGGATATCCCTTGGTGGAATTTTTCACTTCATAAACGTATAATTGACCCCGATGTTTTTCTATCCTATCAAATTTCATGCCATCTAAAACATACTCTTTATGCCCCCTTGTCTTCTTGGTAAACTCGTGAACATTTCGTCCTTCACTGAGTTTAGCATTTCTTTGGTTGGGAAGAATGCCATGATACATAAACCAACCTTGTCTTTTGCACATATGAAATGCATATACCACCTAACCTGAAACAGTATCAACTATCTGGTCTATATCCACATTAAGAAACCTCCAACATTCCAAAGCCTAAGGGATTTCCATGTCCTACACCACTATAGTATGCCATAGATATGGATGCAATATCGCCAACAAGTTGTAGTGGGAAATAAAAGGATTTGATGTATCCACCTTTATACCTGTAAACTTTTCCCATGTAGCGTAAAGGGTCCTTGCCATTTTTTATCAATTTAGAAGCTTTGGATTTTAGATATTTTCTATCTACAATAACCTTGACGTGTGAATCAATACCGGCAAATGCTTTAACTTTTCTTAAAATATTTTCGGCTAATTTTCTTTCAAAAAGTCTTGTTTGGGTATACGGATGAAGATATTCAGAATAGAGTTTATTATCTTTATTAACAGGTATTCTAATCCAAATAGGAGAAATGCTTTTCATATACATGCTATTGCAAAATTCAATGTTATTAATAGGAACCACTCCATCGATTATAAATTTAGTATCTTTAATAAAAACAGAAGAAGTGCGGATAATACCTTTATACACGACTTCTTCACCTATAAACGGGAGGAGAGTAGACAAATAAAACTTGACTTTACTATCGGCGGAAATATGTATACCTTTCCTATCTATACTCTCTTTTCCACTTTCAATAAAGAAATCTGAAAATACAAAAAATTTAAATTTTTCCTTACCATAACCAC
>CAZATH010000157.1:0-3212 GCA_964487995.1 uncultured bacterium | reverse complement strand
CGTATGTTTTCTATTTCCTCCCATACCCTTTCGTAATCCTCTATATTCATTAGGGCTTCCAGTGATGCCATTTGGGCTATAGGGGTGATGTCTATGTTTCTTCTAATCTTCTTAAGTGCAGCTATATTTTCATGATGTGATATGACCGCCCCTATGCGTAAGGATGCGAGTCCAAAGGTTTGTGAGAATGATCTAAGAATGATAAGGTTGGGATATTTTTCTATGAGATCTGCTGCTCCTATGAAAGATGTGTCGGCAAATGCAATGTATGTTTCATCTATGATAAGAGGTATTGAAGGAGGAAGAGTATCTAGTATATCCCATATTCTTTCTACCGGCAAATACTGACCAGTTGGATTATGGGGATTGGTAAGGTATATACCATGGGCATCGTAAAAATCAAATGCTTCAAGAAGTTCCTCTACTTCTAGAAAATAGATAGGAGAAGGTCGGACGGCAATAGGATTGATTCCGTTTAGCCTCATTGTCTGGTATGCATGTCCGTATGTTGGTATTCTATATACTATACGAAATCCTTTGTAGGTAAATGTTCTTAACACGCTGTCAAGGGCACTGCTTGATCCTGGAAATAGAATAATGTTTTCAGGTTTTACACCTATGGTATCTGCCATAACTTCAACGAGTCTTGAAAATTCTCCATGAGGGAATAAATTAAGCTTTGGATCTTCTGCCCACAGTTTGACAACTTGCAAAACCTTTGGATGTATATAAGGTAGTTCATTCATGTGTAATCTTAACATGTTTTCTGTGTGTGGCTTTCTATGGTTTAGTAGAAAAGGATCTTCTTCAATCATAAGCACATCGGGATTAATCCATAACTTTCTGTCCATTATCTTTTACCTCCAACCTTTTTACTTTATACCATGGCACATTACCCCTATTTTTTATTATGTCCCAGAGTGCTAAAGGTATAATAATATACACATAGTGTAAAAATATTGTAGTCCAAAATCCTTCTACAATGGCCTTTGAAATAGGCATATCCCTTTCTAAATTTAAACTGGCTATAGCTAAGCCGTAGATTATGAGAACAACGGGTAAATATGTAATGAGAAATATCCAGGAGATATGAGTAAAAATCGTTATAATCAATACAGGTAATACAGCCATTACGATTACAAAGAATATCAGTAGTGCTAGCGCCATGATATCTCCCCATATGACCCCGCTAATAGCTTCCATGATACCACCGGCAAACCAGCGTATCTGTTGTTTGATAAAATCGTGCCACGTATAAGGAAGTTGTATAGCCGTTTGTGGATAATCTTTAAACCATAGTTTTTTTCTTAAGAGATATAATTTGGTTACCAGAGAAAAGTCGTCTACGAGAGTGTATGGATCCCACCCACCAATGGCTCTAATTACTTTTTTCTTGAAGAAAAATCCATTGCCTATCAATAGTGAACGTCCAATTAGGCCACCATGGGTTACTAACTCAGCCCATGCAAACATATTGTCTTGCATTCGGGTAAGTAGGTTTTGTTCACGGTTGATGCCTCTATATCCTGAAAGAAGTACATCAACAAAAGGTGATAGTATATAGGGAAGATGACTTTTAATATAATCTGTGGGAAGGATTGTATCTGCATCAATGACCAACCCTATATCTCCCCTCATGTAATCGAGTGCTTCATTTAGCGATTGTGGTTTTCTTGGAACTCCTTTTTTTTGATATACCTTTAGCTGGCTAATTTCCTCTTCCAGTTGTTTAAGTAGTTGGAATGTTCCATCGGTTGAATGATCGTCAATGACAATGATTTCTATGTTTTTGTGTGACTGTTTGAGCAAATTTCTTATTGTACTTTCTATTACCTCAATTTCGTTGTATACTGGGATAATAATGCTTACCAGTATATTTTCATCATAAGGTTCTGCCAGTTTTTCTAGTTTGTAATTCCTATACATATAGTGGGCAAGGCCAACAAGGGTAGAAACAACAACAATTAGTGTATAAATTGCCATTAAGCCTATTGCTATATGTGGTTCACTGATGTTCACACAAGGCCTCCCTTTCTACACGGGATCATATTCTATATGGTCTACTTTATAAACACATTCTGGTAAAAAGTGCCAGTTATTATCGGGTTGTTTTACCTCTATCTTACCATTTTGGATAATATCTCGGATGATGATATCTCTAATAGAAATATTGCTACTGTAAAGAATTTTTCTATCACGTGCTTTTCTAAATGCCTCATATCCCCCGGCTCCTCCTGCGCGGTACGAATTCACAGCCACCTTATAGGTTTTATTAGGGTCAAGATCTGCTTTAACACGTTTTCCAAATGGTTTAGATAGATCAATGGTATATCTAAATCCTCTGTATATGTCAAAGTTGTAAAATGCCACTAGTGGATTTCTCTTCAATTTAGTCAAGTTTTCCTGACACTCGTAGTCTTCAAAGTATTCTGCTGTTTTTTCTAACATCTTTATAATTTCTTCTCCTGTCATTTCTATTACATAGAGCATATTTTCATAAGGATATATTCTGTAAATATCTTTGATCTTTATATCACCTTTGGGTAGTATAAATGGTTCTTTACCCATAAACGATTGAACACTGATTTCTGCTCCCGAATACCTTTCCATGATTTCTAGTAAATATTCCATACCGCTGCTATCTTTAACCGGTGTAAATACCAGGTTTTCTAATAGCGTTCCTATTGTGCTATTCATATATTTTTTTGTGAATTGATGGAGCTCTTCAATAAACTTTGGAGGGTTGGATACTTTAGACTGGACATGGATAATATCTACCACATTTATGTGAGAGTGACCGACGTCAAGGACGATATGCATTAATCCTTCAGCATATGGTGGGGGGGCAATAACCCATGTGTTTCCTATACGTATGGGATCCTTTCTTTCATGTGTGTGACCGTGTAGTATGATGGGAAATTGGTCTTTAAATGTCTCCAAGATTTCGTAGAGTGCATTTTCAAAGGGTAGATAACGTGTGGGATGGCCAGTTATAGGGTCTTTTTCAAATCCCATATGTGCAAGTAAGATGACGTGGTCAAAATCTTGCTTTAACACTGGTAGCCATCTTTTAATACTTTCTATGGAACTTTCAAACTCATAAGGGGATATGTTGTCTGGATGTTCAAACCATGGCACCGCTGGTGTGGTTATTGCAAATAGTGCTAGCTTTACATCACCTATATATACTGGTAGATAAGGGATGAATGCCG
>CAZATH010000156.1:0-3236 GCA_964487995.1 uncultured bacterium | reverse complement strand
CACTAAATAATATGCTGTTGTATCTCCTATAAGATTACACATGGGACATATATAGAAATTGTCTCCAGCGGGCTTATACTAATTCAGATTTAGTATTCAATTTTCCAAACGATTTACTAATAAGCCTTCCCAATAGTAGCCTTTCAACAATACCAGATGCCGAATCACTAAGAATCACTAATACGCTTTTACAAGCACTAAATATACATTCAAACGAGCTCTAAATAACAGGTTAAACCAACGTCAATCAATCATCGTAATGCTTAACAGAAAAGGCATAATTGGCAAAGTTTTTAAGAACCATACGAGAAATACCATCTTCATCTGCTTCGGGATGAAATTGAATACCAAATATATTATCCTTTCTAAACGCTGCAATCGGTGTGTTATCTGTTTTGCCAAGAAGCTCAAAGCCACCGGGAAGCATCGGGACTATATCACCGTGTGCCATATACACATCAAATTGAGAGGGCATGTCCTTAAATATGGGAGAGTCTTTTAGCACGTAAAACGTATACATCCCCTCTTTGTGAGAGTATTCAGGTTTAGGGCTTTTCTCAATCTTTACGCCAAAATGTTCTGCAATAAGTTGATGTCCATAACATATACCGAGAATAGGTATCTCAAGTTCCCAAACACCGGGATGTGGCCTTCGTGCAGGAACACCGTGAAGTGGCTCCGCCTTGAGATCTCCTTCTCTTTCATGACTGTAACGCAAATTTTCTGAAAGCATGTCGGGACTACCAGACAGAACAATACCATATGGTTTAATATCCATAATATCTGTAAGAGAGGCATCGTATGGAAGAATATAAGTGGGAATAAACCATCTATCATAGGCATGTTTAATCTTCTCGGTAAACAGAGAGCCAAAGTCTAATATTACAATACTCTTCATGGCGCACCTCCACACATTACATAATGAATAATATATTCTAAAATGTTTCCCGGAAAAAAGATGGTTTTTAAGGCTTCAAAATATCATTCATTTAACACTTTCAGCACATCCTCGGCGGCACTTTTGACACTTTCCCAATACTCTCCCTCTTTTTCAGAGGCTTTGTGGTAGATCTTCTCTATTACCTCTTTGTACTCCCCACTTAGTTTGCCTGTTGTCATTAGCAAATTGACAATATCAAGGACCTTCTCAAACAGCTCCATATTATCGCTTTTTAAGAAAGACAAAAGAATATCCTTTACATCCACCGGCTCAATAACCCTCTGCCGTATCCCATGAAATAAGATATTAGCTACCCATATGCGTATAAACATATCCTCATCTGTATAAAACCTACCTATAAAATCCATAACTACATCGTGGGATACATCCCCGTGAAACACACCGGCGGCAAATAACCGTATAGCCCAGTGCCTTGTCTCCTCATCTGATTCCTCCATGGCAACGTTTACCATCTGAAGCACACCATCGTGAAAGTGTGATTCTCCGGCATCTACAGCCATACCTACATATTTAAGAACATCCTTTTTCTCATCTGAAGACATTAAATCCCATATCGGTTTTATATCGGCTTTGACACCGGCAATCATACCGTATACAATAAAGGGAACGATACTTTGTGCTGCATCTACCTTTACATCATTTACAAGCCCCATGGTATATAGGTAAGGTGTAATATCATCGGGAACATCTTTGAGCAGCGAAAGTATTTTTACAGGAGATACCCTTCCCGTAGAAAGTGCAGCCAATATTACGCGAGCAGACCACAACCTTACATCTTTGTTTTCATCGTGAATGGCATTTTCTATGAGAGTGGGAACAATACCTCCCCAAGAAATATCACCGTCTTCAAAGCCAGATGAAAGAAACATCAGGGTACCTATTTTCTGAGCCTTATTCATACTCTGCCATGGTATTCTGGCATATTCTACAGCTTCAAATCCTTGAAACATCATCTTCAAAGCTTCATAATCGCCCTTCTCAAAGAACTTCTTTAAAGCCAATGTAGATATACCGTGGGTATCAAAGCGATGGATAATACCTTTCTTACCGAGAAAAATCAATGAACCTGTTTGCTCAAATCCCAACGTTTCAACAGCCTCTAGAAAAAACCTTACAATTCCCACCTATTTCACCTCTACAATCTGCTGTGCCGCCATAGACCCCATAGCACCCTGAACAAGAAATGTGCCACTTCCCAAATCGGGCATTACAAAGCTACTGATCTTCTTTTCCTGCCCCGGTGAAACGTTTATAACAACAATTTGTTGGGTACATATTGGCGGTTTAGTAGGATACACTAACGACCAACTGCCTTTTTCTTTTTTAAACACCTTCCAATCGACCACACAGCCATTATTGGAACGATACTCATAAACGTTATCTCTACTATTCTTTATATAAAACTCAAATACATATCTACCATCTTCAGATTTCTTCATACGTAGGTAGGCCATTATATCTCTTTCTTTTCCAGGTTTTGCCACAATAATCCCCCCTGTAGATGTGGTAGTATGGGAAGGTAAGCTCCCAGAGGCATTATTTACATTATTACTACCACGTTCCTTAGCCGGAGCACACGAGATAAATAACACGGTAAATATCAAAAGTATAGATAAAAATATTTTGCTATATCTCACTTAGCTCACCTCCACACCTGTAGGTATTCTACCATGTTATATCAAACACATGTAAGAAGCATCTATACTTTATAAAAAGACTATCTCTTTAGCTGTAAAATCCTATACAATATAACCACCGCTTCAGCTTTGGTTAGCGGTTTATCGGGATAAAATTTGCCATCCCATCCCTTAAGGATGTTATACCCGGCAATAGCACGGATATAGGGATAATACCATGCACTCTTGCTTACATCTTTAAATGAGATAGCCTGTGGACGTGGAGGCAAAAGTCGACCGATAAGTGCTGCCATTTGTGCCCTGGTAAGGTATGTATCTCCCCGCACAGTGCCATCGGGAAAACCCTCTATAATGTGATACCAATAAAGACCGGAGAGATAACTTCCCCATATATAGCGACGAACATCGGTAAATGTATGGGAAAAACTCATAGCAGGCACAAAGAAGAGAGAGGCAATCCCTCGCATCACCTCTTCTCTCGTGGCAGGCTTTTCCATATCTACAAATATAGATTTTGGAAGAATATATTTCCTATACATCGTAAATACATCATTCTCAGCCCAATATGGCACATCTGTAATAACGGGCTCATCAGACAGAGAAATGGTATATACATTTGCAGATATAGGCGGCATCTT
>CAZATH010000155.1:0-3331 GCA_964487995.1 uncultured bacterium | reverse complement strand
CAGAGGGTGGAGGTGAATAGGATTGCCTATTCCATATGTTATTGAGCAAACAGGTAGAGGAGAGAGAATGTATGACATTTACTCTCGCCTTTTAAAGGATAGAATTATCTTTTTAGGAGAACCGATTGATGAGCATGTTGCCAATGTAATTGTTGCTCAACTTCTCTTTTTAGAGGCAGAGGATCCCAAAAGGGATATATATCTTTACATTAATTCTCCTGGTGGAAGTGTTACCGATGGTTTGGCTATATATGATACGATGCAGTATGTAAAACCCGATGTTGTGACAATAGCAATTGGGCAAGCTGCTTCAATGGCTGCCGTATTGCTTCTTGCTGGCACTAAAGGAAAAAGATATGCCCTTCCCAATGCCAGAATTTTACTTCACCAACCTATGGGAGGAGCCCAGGGACAAGTTAGCGATGTTGAGATTCAGGCTAAAGAAATGATGCGTATTAAAAAACTGCTCATTGATATAATGGCTAAACATACCGGACAATCTCCAGAGAAAATAGAGAATGATATAGATAGGGACTTTATTCTTACTGCGGAGGATGCGAAGGAATACGGGGTTATAGATGAGATCCTTATTCGTAAGGAGGTATAATCGTGTCTGGCGTAAAGAGATGTTCGTTTTGCGGTAGGACGGCTGATGAGGTAGAAAAACTTATTGCTGGTCCTGGAGGAGTGTATATTTGCAATATATGTGTTGAAGAGGCATATAAGCTAATAAAATCAACAGAAAAGGGAAAAGCAGGTGCACTTCCATTTGATGAAGATCATTTGCCTACCCCAGCTGAAATAAAAGCCCATCTAGACGAGTATGTGATAGGACAGGAAGAGGCTAAAAAAGCATTGGCAGTTGCTGTTTACAATCATTATAAAAGGCTTCTTCACCTCTCTAAGGCTAGTGATGAAGATGTTCATATTACCAAGTCTAATGTGATGTTTATAGGTCCTACCGGCTCTGGTAAGACGTATATGGCTCAAGTGCTTGCCAGATTTTTAAATGTTCCCTTCGCTATTGCCGATGCTACTACACTTACCGAAGCCGGTTATGTGGGAGAAGACGTTGAAAACGTCTTGTTGAGGTTATTGCAGGCAGCCGATTTCGATATAGAAAGAGCCCAGTATGGAATTATTTATATAGATGAAATTGATAAGATTTCTAGGAAAAGTGAAAATCCTTCAATAACCCGAGATGTTTCGGGAGAAGGTGTGCAACAGGCATTGCTAAAAATTGTAGAGGGCACAATTGCCAATGTTCCACCGCAAGGTGGCCGTAAACATCCTATGCAACCTTTTATACAGTTTGATACGAGCAATGTCTTGTTTATTGTTGGTGGTGCATTCGATGGATTAGAAAAGATTATAGCCCAGAGGTTGGGAAAGGCTGTTGTCGGATTTAAGGCTGATACGACTGATAAGGTGGTAGATATTTCCGATGGTGATAAGTCTAAACTGCTTAAAATGGTTGAACCTCAAGATCTTATAAAATATGGTTTAATTCCAGAGTTTGTGGGAAGGTTTCCCGTTATTGTTACTTTGAACGAACTAACGGAAGATGATTTGATTCGAATTTTAACAGAACCTAAAGATGCAATTATTAGACAGTATAAGAAACTTCTGGAGATGGATGGTGTTAAACTAGAAGTTACTCCCGATGCCTTAAGGTCTATTGCTAAGATGGCAAGAGACCGTGGTATGGGGGCTAGGGGATTGAAATCTATTGTAGAAGGTATCTTATTGGATGTGATGTTTGAAGTCCCTTCGTTAAAGAAAGAAGGTGTGAAGGATATTGCGAAAGTGGTTATAGATCGTGATGTGGTATTGGGCAAGAAAAAGCCTATTTATCTCACACGTTATGATATGGTAAACATGGGAATGGGGAGTGAGACAGGTACCTATGACTAATGCAGACGTACAGACACAATCTAAGCAGCAAAAGACGTTAGAGATGGGAGAAGAAATGTATCCTTTAATTCCATTAAGGAATATAGTTCCTTTTCCCAATGGTCAACCGTTGCCTTTAGCAATAGGCAGAAAGAAATCTTTAGAGGCATTGAAGGTAGCATTGAATAGCCCAGATGGAAGAATCGTGCTGGCAGCCCAAAAAGTGGCTGAGGAAGAAGAGGTTTCTCCTGATGGTATATATAAGGTAGGGGTTATTGCTGCTATTGAGCATCATATGGCTCTTCCAGATGGAACAGTAAGAGTTATTGTTAGACCCCTTGAGCGTATTAAAATATCATCATTTGTACAAACAGACCCTTTCTTTGCCGTTGATGTTGAGCCCTATCCTGATATTAAAGTTGATATTAATTCACGTATTATTGCCCTGATGAGAGCGGTGGTGAGAAATTTTGTCGATTACTTTAACAGGCAAGTTGGGGATGTGAAGATCGATGCCGATATGTTGTTAAAAGAATATAATGATCCTGCATTTCTATCTTTTGTTGTAGCACCGTATATAAAGATGGACGTTGAAAAGAAACAAGAAATTCTTGAAATGGTTAACCCTGTAGAACGATTAGAAACTCTTTTAAAGATTTTACAAACAGAATTGGCAGTTTTACAGGCTGCGGAAGAGATAGAGGAAAAGGTCAAAAGCAGTATAGCCAAAAGTCAACGTGAGATGTACCTTAGGGAGCAATTAAAGGCTATAAAAGAGGAATTAGGTGAAATATCGGATGTTGATAGCACTATTGAGGAATACAAAGAAAAAATCGAGAAGACTGAGATGCCCCAAGAGGTTAGGGAGAAAGCACTGCGAGAATTAAGGCGGCTTGAAAGAATGCATCCCTTTTCCCCTGAAGCCAATGTAATTAGAACGTATTTAGATTGGTTGGTTGAGTTACCATGGAATATTCGCACAGAAGATAACTTGGATATTAAAAATGCAAAGCGTATTTTAGACGAAGATCACTTTGGATTAGAAGAGCCGAAGGAGCGGATTTTGGAATATTTAGCAGTTAAAAAGCTTTCTTCTTCTTCTCGTGCCCCTATTTTGTGTTTTGTAGGACCACCAGGTGTTGGTAAGACTTCACTGGGTAGATCTATAGCCCGTGCAATGGGTAGGAAGTTTGTAAGAATGTCGCTTGGTGGTGTTCATGATGAAGCAGAAATAAGGGGGCATCGAAGAACATATGTTGGAGCCTTGCCGGGAAGAATTATACAAGGAATAAAGAAGGCGGGTACCAAAAACCCTGTGTTTTTATTGGATGAGATAGATAAATTGGGACGAGATTTTCGAGGGGATCCTGCAGCTGCCTTGCTTGAGGCTTTGGATCCTGAACAAAACAAAAACTTTGTAGACCACTATTTAGAAGTT
>CAZATH010000154.1:2504-3364 GCA_964487995.1 uncultured bacterium | reverse complement strand
CATCATTAGAAAAGGTAAAAAAAGACGTGTTAGAAGAAAAGAAGGCTATACTAAAGCGAGAAAGATTGCTATTGTTACTTTAAAAGAAGGGACTATAGAACTAATTTAAATATAAGGAGTGGTATAAAATGGCTTCTATTAAAGTTTTTAAGCCAATTACTAATGCAAGAAGACACTATACTGGTTATACATTTGAAGAAATTACTAAAACTAAACCAGAAAAAAGACTAACCACACCCTTAAAAAAGAAGAGTGGTAGAAATAAAGTGATATGTAGATAGATGTTTATTTTAAATAAAGGTTCTTTGTTTGCGGCTTATTCTTGTGGCTATAGAACCGACTAGTTCAAGGTGTGCTAAATGCCGTTTTGCTAATATATTCCTCTATTTTTTGTTGATGTTTTAATTAAAAATTTTATAACACGATATAATTATATATGTAATATGTAAAGAGGGGGGAGAGATATGAAAAAGTGGTTGACGATAGCTGCGGTATTAGGTCTGCTTCTGTCTAGCATGGTGATTTATGGGTGTGCCCCAAATAGAGTATCTATGGCAGATGTTGTTAAGTGGTATGGTATCTCTGCAGATACAGGTTTGGTGGTTGAGTGGACAGGTATTACTCCATCTGATGATAAAGAGCTTCTTCAGATATCACAAGAGCTTTCCTCTATAGCTAAAGGTGTTCTGGTGTATATACCTTCGTATGGTATTATGGGCACAGTGATGAATCCCAAATCGCTGTGGCAAAATATACTCATTGTTGTGGATACCCCATCCGGTGTGTCTGATGAGGAGTTTGCCAACAAAATATCATCTTTCTTAAAGAAGTGGTTTGGTATTTCTTCTGATGTTTCTACA
>CAZATH010000154.1:0-2494 GCA_964487995.1 uncultured bacterium | reverse complement strand
AGAGAGCAGAGTAAAGCTTACAGTTATGGGAGGCGATCTGTATGTATATACCATAGGTAATCTTAAAGTGTTGTCGGGAAAGCCGAATCTTGAAAAGAGACAAAAGCCAGATGTCAATATTGAAAGATTCTTAGAAAATATGTTGTCTCTTAGTGGTGACTATCGTATCGGCATGTTTTCCAAAGATGTATATGGTATCTTTTCGTTTAAAGGAGGTTCTTCAGAGCTCGTTGGTAAGCTAAAGCTTTTAAGAGCCCCAAAGGTATTCCTAAAATCACGCTATCTACCTGAATATGCCCCTGTGCCACAGAAGGATGCCGCGGTATTTTTTACGGTTACAGGAGATGTCCTTGATGCCTTTTATAATACCCTTAGGCAGGTAGCCGGTGGTTTCTTAAAAGATGTATTTATTCCTAAGGATATGCAGATGTCTGTAATTGTGCCTTCTTATACCGATGATAAGATGAGTGTATTGACAATTGGTGGCATATCTGTAGATACGTTTACTAAGATGCTAAAATCCCTTGGTGCCATTGATGATAATGCAGTACCTAAGGTAAAAAAGAGTGGTGATGTATCGGTATATGTTGCAGAAGGTATACAGTTTGCGGAAAAAAATGGCATTATATATGTTTCTCCAGATGGTGATATGATAAATACTTATATTGATAAGCTCTTTATTACCCAACATCGCCAATATGCAGATACCTATCAGAAATTGATTGATAGAAACAATGATGTTTTGGTAGCTTTCGTTGGTGTTCCTACCAAGAGTTTACCGGGGGATATGAAGATGGATATACCTCGCAGGGTGTCTATTGTTGCATATGGTAGCGATGTTTTAAGTGTGAAATTGACAATGGATAAACCTCTTAACCTGAAAGATGAAATATATAAACTAATGGCGAACTTCAAGAATATTACGGTAGATGCTGGGATGAAGAGAAAGATTATGGATGCCAAATCTACTTTAATCTCTCTTGGTTTTAGTGTGGCAGATTATCAGTTTAAAAATGGCAGATATCCACAAGATAAAAAAGAGCTTGTAGGTGCCCTAAATGATTACCAGAAGCGCCAGAAGTGGTTAGATGGAAGACAGCTGAGTGATGTCATACTAGATGTGGAAACAAAGTATATTGTAGACAATAACAAGGCTAAATTATGTATACCGGTGCCATCTGATTATGTTAAGTATACCCACGGAAGATATGCGATAGTGAACTTTAGCGGTTTTGTAGAGTTTATATCGCCATCTGAGCCTACCTCATCTTCTTCAATGTCTTCTAAGCTTACTAATCCAGAAGATTATGTGTCATTTGGTGATGTGTGTAAATAACCGGCAGTCATCACGTGTTGTGGCTATGAGTGGAAATTGTCCCGCCCTCTGGCGGGACAATTTTAGTTAAGTCCTATATTTTCAAGTCTTGTATCTATGTCCTTGGCAAGTTCAAATGTATTTCTCACCATGCCCTCAATGGTATGAAGTGATGCCGTTTGTGTTTCTATCTCGGCTATGTTGTTTTCTATAATACCGTTTATAGATTCCACCCTATGGGCTATTTCTACCATAGCATTTGATACGGCTTCTGTAGATGCTGATATGGTGCTGATACTATGTGCGATTTCTTCTAGCTTACCGACAATATCTGCTACTGCACTGGTGACAATACCCAGCTTTGAATCTGCCTCATCGGCAAGGGCAGAACCTTCTTCAATTTTCCTTGCAATATCCGATGCCTTGGATTCCGCAGATTTCACATGTCCCTCAAGCCTGCGGAATGTTTCATATATCTGTTCAGATGCCTCTTTAGACTGTTCGGCTAGTGTTCTGATTTCAGATGCAACAACGGCAAATCCCTTACCGGCCTCGCCGGCGCGTGCAGCTTCTATAGCCGCGTTTAGTGCAAGAAGGTTGGTCTTATCGGCTATACCCTGTATGGTGTTAACAAACTCCTCTATTTCACCTGTCGCCCTTTCAAAGGCGTGAACGAGTTCTGTTATTTCATCGGATACGGTGCCTATCTCCTTCATCTTTTCAATAGACTGTTTTACTACACTGCTCGCCTTCGCCACATTTTCTGCTGCCTGATGGCTATAGTCTACACTTTCTTTGGTGTTTCTATCTATTACCTGCACGCTTGCATTGATTTCTTCTGTAGATGCTGTGACGTTTTCAATTTCGGCAGTAATCTCCTCAAGGTTTTCTGTTGCTTCTTCAAGGTGTTCTTCAGATACCGTGATACTCTTTGTGATTTCCTCTATGCTCTTCATTACATTATCCATGTTCTTTACAAGTTCTCTGTTGTCTTTTGAAAGGTTTTGAATGTTATCAAGTATTTCCTCTTTATATTTAACAAGCTCCTCCTGGAGTGCCGTTAGCTCAGGAAAGCTAAGCATAGCACCGTGGAGTTTTGGTAGAGGTTTTCCCTCTCTAAGAAGCTTGACATAGGTTAGGGTGTTTCTTAGTGGTCCTACGATTAACTTGTAGGTGATA
>CAZATH010000153.1:0-3374 GCA_964487995.1 uncultured bacterium | reverse complement strand
ATACAGCACGCAGAGTCAACCGTTTTTATCTGTAGATATGTGAGAGAAATTGTTTTTACTTCTATTTATTCCGTAGTTTGCAGAAACAGTGTGCTAGCAAACTAAATTCTGAAGTATAAGGGCTGAGAGAGTCAGGGCTTATACCCCTTGAGATTGCGAGTCTACACGGCAAAACGAGAAGATCTTTGTTAAGGTAAGAAATGATCACCAAACCCTAATACGTGCTGTGCCAAGGGGCACAGTGGGATATACGATTGCTTGGGTAAAGATATCTTCCTAAAATAGCTTTCTGGAAAACTCCTGGGCAAGCTTTTCGTCTCCCCAAATCACAGGTGTAATAGGCGTCTGGCTAATACCGGTATCAAAGCCAAGCTTCTTCATCTCTTCTTTGAAATACCTTGCATTGCTCCACAATCTCTCTACAAGCTCTTCACTCTCCATCAGGATATCAACAGCAACCATTGCCGCACCAGCTCAGTATGTTATACGTTAAGAGATGTAGTGGATAGTGATGGAAGTTTATTATGTATTGTTTACAGCTTTCTTTATCTGTTGTTTTAATAAAAGTGCTCTTGGAGGAGAGTCTCTTCATTTTATGGATTTTACATCATACAAGACGATTTATCGATATTTAATGTTCATACTGTTTAACTGTAATTGGAGTAAGTCTACTTGCTTTTGATACCCTTACTGCATTCCTGATGTGCTTGATATATATTTTTACGGGATATTGCCATATGTCTCTAAATTTCTCAGTGATAGAATGTTAGAAGAAAGCCCGAGAGAGGGTGGGTAGATTGGAGGGGATAGCATGTTTGATGTTTTGAGAAGGGCTGTGGATCTTGCACTGTCCCTTGGCGCTACATTTGCCGATGCACGGGCAAAGAATATAAAGACAGAGCACATAACCGTTGAAAATGACAGGGTAGATGTCTCTGCAGGTGAATCTATTGGGTGGAATATTAGGGTGATTGTAGATGGTGCCTGGGGCTTTGCCTCTACCTATGATTTTTCAAAGATCGACGAAGTCGTGCGCCGTGCTGTTGCACTGGCAAAGTATGCCAGTGGCACGATGAAGTATCGTGTGAGACTGGCACCTGCTCCTGTTGTCAAGGGACAGTGGGTTTCTCCCTACGAGAAAGATCCTTTTGAAGTTTCCCTTACAGAAAAGATAGATCTTCTAAAGGAAGCCGTTTCCCGTATGAAGGGGCCGGAACTGGTAAGAAGGTATGGAAGTTTGTCTTTTAGGCTTGAGGAGACATGGTTTGTCTCCTCTGAAGGTGCCCAAATATATCAGAAGTTTATAGAGAGTGGTGGCGGTATCTCTGCTATGGCTGTAGACAGGCAGACAGGGGATGTTCAGACCCGTTCGTATCCCAATTCATTTGGTGGTCAATATATGAAAAAGGGATGGGAGCTAATAGAGGAGCTCAGGCTTCCCTCTCATGCTTCAGAAATAGCCAAGGAGGCCGTGGAGCTTCTAAAGGCACCTGAACTTCCCAGTGGAAAAGCAGATATTATCATCGATCCTTTCCAAATGGCACTCCAAGTGCATGAAACCTGTGGCCATCCTACAGAGCTTGACAGAGTGCTTGGTGAAGAGGCATCGTTTGCCGGCACATCCTTCCTCACACCTGATAAGCTTGGCACATTTAGGTATGGCTCTCCGGCCGTTTCTATTGTTGCCGATCCCACACTACCCCATGCCCTAGGTGGTTTTGGCTACGACGATGAAGGGGTGCCTGCCCACAGGACCTATCTTGTCAGAGATGGAATATTTGTAGGTTATCTATCTTCTAGAGAAACCGCTGCCATGTTAGGTCTTTCATCTTCTGGCGGTGCTATGAGGGCAGAAGGGTGGTGGAATATACCCATTGTTAGAATGACCAGTGTAAACCTTCTTCCTGGAAGCGGTTCCCTTGACGATCTTCTCAACAGATTAAGTGATGGATACCTTCTATCCACCACGAGAAACTGGTCTATTGCCGATGACAGATCTAATTTCCACTTTGGTGTAGAAGTGGCATATGAGGTGAAAAATGGCAAGCTTACAGGTAATATCTTTAAGAAAGCATCATATGGAGGGAAGACGGTGGAGTTTTGGAACTCTGCCGAGGCATTTACGGGGGAAGAAGATTATATAGTGGTAGGTGTGCCCAACTGTGGAAAGGGTGAACCTATGCAAACCATGAGGGTATCCCATGGTGCACCCTACGGCTTATTTAGAGGCGTAAAGGTAGGTGGTTAAGGTGAATATAAGAGATCTAAATAACATAGCGGGAAAGGTGCTATCTCTCTCAGAGGCACCTCAGACAGAAGTAATTGTCAGCTATACCCATACCCAACTGGTGCGTATGGCTGTCAATCGTATAGTTCACGGTCCCGTTGATATAGAGAAAATATCCGTCTCTGTTAGAATGAGAGATGGTGGCAAGATAGGATATGCTTCTACCGATGTTCCTTCAGATAAATCTCTTGCCGAAATGACACAGATGGCATATTTCACCATGAAAAAGGCCTCTCCCATTGAGCCAATGTGGGAATTACCAACAGAGGATATGTCTATAGAAACAGATGAGACGGATATTGAAGATGTGTGGAATGAGGATATAAGACGCGAAATCGTTGGTATGCTATTTGACAAAGCTCAGGAGGTAGGTGTGGAAGGCCATGGCACCGTTGTAACAGATGAAATGCAGGTAGTGGTTGCCAATAGCGAAGGACTCATGTCCTATGCCAGTGGCAAAGTGGGTAGTGCCAAGTTGATGCTTCGCAAAGACAGAAAAGAAGTTCAGTCTAAGCTTGCCTTTACACCGGGATATCATCCCGACTACCGACAGGCCATAGATGAACTTGGTGAGAAGATAGAGAAGATGGATACACTGGGAGAGTTGCCACCTGGTGATTACAATGTAGTGCTTG
This sequence comes from uncultured bacterium, assembly GCA_964487995.1. Taxonomy (GTDB): domain Bacteria; phylum Coprothermobacterota; class Coprothermobacteria; order Coprothermobacterales; family JAADFF01; genus JAADFF01. The sequence continues at coordinate 452 of CAZATH010000153.1, read as the reverse complement.
GACCACAAGCGGTTGCCGAACTTCTTAGCACCATGACATATTTCTCATTTACACCTGATGCTGCCTCCAAGGGTATGTCCTATGTGTATAGTCAAAAGGGCCAAAAGCTACTCCCAGACTATATCACTATTATGGATAATGTTGCAGATAGTAGATTTCATGCCCTACCCTTCGACTTTGAAGGTGTGAAAAGGCGCCCTGTATACTTTGTTATGAGGGGAACTATGGGAACTGTTGTAAACAATCTCTACTTTGCTGCTAAGCTCGGGGAAAATCCCACAGGCCATGCCCTACCCTTTGACGGCTACTTCTCACCAGGTGCCTACCCCCTTCACATGGTGATGAGTGGTGGTGACAGGCATTTTTCAGAGCTACTGAAAGAGCTTGATGATTACATTTATATAGAAGGTTTTCACTATGTCAATGCCTTCCTTGATCCATTCAATGTCAGG
>CAZATH010000152.1:0-3410 GCA_964487995.1 uncultured bacterium | reverse complement strand
TATATCATTTATCTCTTCAATGGCCGATACTTTGAATAATTTGGCTGTGGTATTACAATCTCCGCTGCAATTGATGCCACCTGCTCCCGGCACATATGCCGTTGTAAGAAACTTTTCTATTTTTATGCCCGGTAGTTTCTTTAACCCCTGTGATAATCCTTTGAGGTTAGACAACAGTATATTTTTTAGCGATACAACGGTTCCCTCGAGATAGGTGTTTTGAGCTTTAAGTTTAGATATCTGACTGTTTAGCGATATGATTTGACGCTTTAGCTTCTGATTTTCTTCACTTTCTTTGCTGATCTGCTTTTTGAGTGTATTGTTTTCTTTTTCAAGCATGGCAATTTTCTCTTTGAGCATACGATTTTCTTTTTCTATAGTTGCGATTCTTTGGTATATTTCGTTTATCTCTATATAACTACCGCTTTCACCTGACACCTCAGCTGTTGCAAAATAGACTGGAGATATACCGGCTACCAATATAACCACGAGCATGAGCACAAATATGTGTCGCACTCGCTTTTTCATTTTTTCTATATCTATGTTTTTTATATGCATGGCCATACCTCCCCTTTTTCCTCCGTTTTTATCAAGGCATTTTACAAGATATTGGCTTGTGTGTCAAATTGATATGTGTCAATTTGTGGATATAGAATGTAACCTTTGTTAAACAGTTATATTTTTATCATTTTAGGTGACTTTAAAAATGAGAACAAATGTATATGTGAATATGGTATAATAAAGATGGAGGTGAAAAATGTGGATATATATAAAGTACCTCTATCAGATTTCTTGGCGGTTCAAGTAGTGGAAAGTATGAAGAAGTTTGCCGGCAAATTACAACAGACTGAGATCCAGGATATGTTTCTCATGTTTGCCGATGCCCTCTTAGCATCAGGTAGGCTACACTTTGTAGATGTGCCCGATAACACCGAGGATGTTGTTATGGGGCTTGACGGTGCATTTGCGACATATCGCATATTTGGTGGGATCATAGCGATATTTGTAACTCTTGGGGCTGTTATATCAGATGGAGAGTTGGAAGTTATACCCCTTCTTTCTGGAGCAGATGTTTACATGGGAGACTTGGGAGTTAGAACCTTTAAGATTAAGGAGTATATCGCCGAACTTAGTTCTATAAGAAAAGCATCTTTGTTGCTTCAAGAAAAGGGTATATCTGATGCTGTAATATTTGTAGACGGTTCCCTAAGTAGTAGTATTGGTCATGTTCGCATGCAGCGTGATATACCTTCTGATATCATCGATGACTTGATGGATACTGTTCAAAGTGCGCTTGATGTTCCCCACGATGTGGTATTTGTCCCTAAGAGAATGCTAATGGAGATAGCTTGGAATGATTCTGTGGTTAAAAGACATTCCCGTATAGGTGATGTTGATCTCATAGACAAATTTAGGCAGATGGGTATGGTTGAAGGGTTTGTAATTGGTAATGCCATTGTTTCTAAGAGACAAAGTCTTCTGGATGCTCATGATATCAAGGGTACAAAGGTGGCTATTGTTGGTCCGTTTTATCTACCTATTGATATTTCCCATCCTGCAGACGAATCTAAAAGGGTTCACGTGCCTATGAATACATATTATATCAACTATTTACCATGGAAACATGTGGTGCTTAGAGTAGATGTGGCAACGGATAAAGATATAGAGTGGATAAAGAGGCATGTTCTTCCTGCAATTGACGTAAATGCCCGTATGTCCTGCATCGTGGCTGCAGATGAGTATGCCAAGCGGACAATTTCATCTGCTATGAGTAATGTTATTGTAAATGTCTTTCAATCTGATGAGGTAAAAGATATCATCAAGTTTTTCCCAAACTACCGGGCAGATACATTTCATGAGAGTGCTATATCTTATGGGGAGTGATAAATATGAAGATAGGTGTAATTTCAGACCTTCACCTAGGTTATTATCCGGCATTCTTATCTAGGGTGCTGGGTAGAGAACTTGAGCAGGAGAGACTAAAGCAGGTGTTTTCTGTATTTGCCGAAGAAAAGGTTGATACAGTGGCTATCTTGGGGGACCTTCTACATTCTTGGCGTGGTAGTGGTGGTTGGATACAGCTAATGGGTTTTTTGAATTTAATTAGAAGATATAGGATACCTGCATTTATGGTAAGGGGAAATCACGATATCCTTTTGCCAAAGGTTTACGACTATATCGAAGAGTTGTCAGAAGGCTATCTGTTTACGTTTTTTGGGTTAAAATCATTGGAAGATAGGGCACCGATTTCTATCGAAGAGGAACCCCACCGTGGACATGCCTACACTTTTCTTAAGGATCTTCATACCGTACTACCGGTGGCAATTCTTCCCCATGCCTCCTCTGTGATGCCGTCAGAAGATATACATAAAGTTGAGGAAAATATATGGAAACTTATGATGGAACAGTGGGATAGAAAGGGTATACTCTTTGTCCATTACTTCCTCAGGAGCAGGGCAGGTAGTATTGTAAGTGAGATAACCAAGAGGGAACCGGTGGTGCCAGATAAGAGACTGGTGAGTGGAAATGTATACATCTTTGCAGGGCATGACCATAGACCTTATCGTGATGAAAGTGGTAAATCTCATGTGATAGGCTCTATGTTTCCAAGAGATGCAAGGCTTGGTGGCAGTGATGTATCGTTTGGTATTATTGAGGTACAGGAGAATCCTCCCACTGTAAAATATTACCCTATGACGCTTAAACTTCCTTATCACATCGAGTATCGCAAGATATTTAATGTAGCTCAGGAGGCAAAGGAATGGATAGAAAATATCCTTGAAGAAAAAGAGTTGCTTTCCATCACTGAGCTTTTCATCAAAGATGAGAGTTTTACACTGCGCACATTTTATGATTATTTGGCATCTAAAGGTATAGATATTAAGAGACTACAGATCATGAGGATAGGTAGAACTTCTACCAAGACAGGGAACGATAAGAACATTGTTGAGATTAAAGATATTGCCATGCTCAATATTACAGATGCCTTTAGACAGTATTTAAATACACACGACTTATCATTGCCAAAAGAAATTGATAAAGAGGAACTTGTAAAAGAAACCGTGGATATTTTAAGTGAGATATGGAAAAAGGGTGATGAAAATGCTTGATATCCGTCGTGTGGTTATTAAAAACTTTATGGGTATAAAGAAGGTTGATATTGATGTGGAAAGCCATTACAAAGGCTCTCTTGTATTTATACTAGGCCACAATGGTGCAGGGAAATCATCAATACTTGAAGCTTTGTATTACGCTTTTACAGGTAAGGTGCCAAGGTTAGGGAGTGCCAAACAGGGGCTTTTGAGACAGGGTGCTACCGATGGATATATAGAGGTCCAGTTTAGGGGAACAGATGGCAATATCTATAGGGTGAGAAAGTTTTTCAGAAGGAGTAGCAAAGGAAAAGATGT
>CAZATH010000151.1:0-3459 GCA_964487995.1 uncultured bacterium | reverse complement strand
AATAACACAAGAAAGATTGGAGAGAGAATTTGGATTAAAACTTATTAAGACTATGCCAAATGTGGTATATGAGATAGCCCTTATTACAGGAGAAGTAATTCATATAGAAAATCCTACTATGCTACCTTCTCCTGAAAAAATAGAAGAGATAAGAGAGCCTTATATTAAAGCAAGTATTATTACTCCTCCTGATTTTATAGGTCCACTGATGGAGCTTGCTAATGATAGAAGAGGTAAATTTATAAATATGGAATATTTAGATGCTACAAAAGTTATGATAGAATATGAGCTACCTCTTAACGAAATTATAATTGATTTTTATGATAGATTAAAATCAAGAAGTAGAGGATATGCTTCATTTGATTATGAATATATAGGTTATAGACCTTCTAAGCTTGTAAAGATAGATATCTTACTAAATAGTATACCTGTTGATGCATTAAGTTTTATGATTCATAAAGATAAGGCATATATGTGGGGAAGAAAGATTATTGAAAAATTAAGAAAGGTGATCCCAAGACAATTATTTGATGTATCTATTCAAGCAGCGATTGGAAAAAGGGTCATAGCAAGGGAGACAGTAAAGGCGCTTAGAAAAGATGTTACTGCGAAGTGCTATGGGGGAGATATAACACGGAAAAGAAAATTGTTAGAAAATACATGAAAGAAACCGGAAAAAGAGTAGACGGTCGTACCTTTAAGGAAATCAGACCTCTAAGTGCCGAAAAGGGTGTTTTGCCTGTAGTCCATGGAAGTGGTCTATTTACCCGCGGTCAAACCCAAGTATTAAGCATTGCAACGCTAGGAAGCTTTTCAGACGTTCAAATCATTGATAGTATTAGCGTTCAAGAAGAATTTAAGCGTTTTATTCATCACTATGACTTTACACCGTTCTCCACTGGTGATATTAAACCAAGAAGGGGTCCGAGTCGTAGAGAAATAGGACACGGTGCTCTTGCAGAAAGAGCTCTTAAATATCTCATTCCCCCAGAAGAAAAATTTCCATATACCATTCGTGTGGTCAGTGAGGTTATGGAATCCAACGGATCTACTTCCATGGCAAGTGTTTGTGCAAGTTCTATAGCTCTAATGGATGCAGGTGTTCCCATGCCTAAACATGTTGGTGGCATTGCCATGGGTCTTATCAAAGAAGATGATACGTTCATTATTCTTACCGATATACAAGGGCTTGAAGATCATTTAGGAGATATGGATTTCAAGGTGGCTGGAACCCGTGATGGTATTACAGCTCTCCAATTGGATATAAAAGTTAAGGGTATAACATTTGAAATAATGAAACAGGCACTTTATCAGGCAAAAGAAGCAAGATATCGAATTTTAGATGTATTGTATCAAGCCATTCCTGCCCCTGATGAAATTCCCGAAAGTGCAGATAAGATTTACTACATGCAGGTGCCCGTAGAGAAAATAGGAGAAATTATCGGACCCGGTGGAAGAGTGATCAAGAAAATTATAGCCGATGCCAATGTTGAAATAGATATTAACGATGAAAACGGAAAGGTATTCATAAAAGGAAAACATATGAGTAATATTGAAAGAGCTAAGGAAATCATAGAAGCTATTGTAAGAGAACTACACGAAGGAGATATTCTCGAAGGGAAAATAACAAGAATCGATCCCAAACTGGGTTTGTTTATAGAAATTGCACCTGGTAAGGAAGGACTTTTAAGAATAGATGATTTAACTCCTAATAGACTTAAAACTGTTAATGACTACGAGATAGGTCAAACTGTTCGGGTAATTGTAAAAAGCATAGATGCCATGGGTAGAATAAACTTCACACGGAGAGGACTTAAGGAATGGAAAGAGGAAGAAGTAGAAGCTAAAAGAAGTGGTAATTTACGAGTACCCAGGTCTTCTCATCAATCTCACGGAAGGCGACAGGACCATAGACGGGACCATAGTAGCAATTATCACGGTAAAAAGGATAACGGTAGACGAGACAGATAAAATAATTTACCAATATAATAAGGGGGACTATGTCCCCCCTTTTTTGTTTGACTGTAGATGAGAGGTGACTATTACAGTGAATAAGGTAAAGATATATGTTAAATTAAAGAAAGGTGCGAGATTACCTATTTATGCAACCACTGGCTCTGCCGGTGCGGACCTATATGCTTGTATAGATCATGATATAGAACTAAAGCCCAGAGACATAGCATTAGTTCCAACAGGTATATATATTCAGCTTCCAGAAGGCTACGAAGCTCAAATTAGACCAAGAAGTGGTTTGGCCTCTAAATATGGCATAACATTGCTCAATGCACCTGGCACTATAGATTGGGACTACAGAGGAGAAATAAAGGTAATTTTAATTAATTTAGGAAAAGAGACGTTTAAAATTACAAATGGGATGAGGATAGCACAAATGGTTATAGCACCTGTGGTACAAGGACAATTCATAGAAGTAGCGCAGTTGGAGTCTACAGATCGTGGAGAAGGGGGATTTGGACATAGTGGGATACGCTAAATGGGAAGAATTTTTGAGATCATCTATATCGAAATGTAAAAGATGCCCATTACACCAGAGCAGAACTAATATTGTTCCAGGCGAAGGAAATCCACGGGCTCAGTTGATGTTCGTGGGAGAAGGTCCAGGAGCAGATGAAGATCGAATGGGGCGTCCTTTTGTCGGAAGAGCTGGCAAAAGATTAGATCTATGGATCTCAGAATATTTAAACATGAAAAGACAGGATGTTTACATAGCCAATACCGTGAAGTGCCGTCCCCCAGGAAACAGAATTCCCACAGATGAAGAAATGGCTATGTGCTTTCCCTTTCTTCTTGCGCAGATAGAATTTATAATGCCCAAAGTTATAGTAGCACTCGGCAAAACTGCCGCTGTTGCTATTTTGGGGGTCTCCAAAGCAACTTCTCTAAAATTATTAAGAGCGGAAAATCCACGACATCAGAATGGCTATTACGTTGTTATAACGTATCATCCTGCAGCTGTATTGCGTAATGTCTCTTATGAAGGAGCTGTTAGAGAAGATTTGATGTTGGCTAAGCAACTACTCGAGGTGGGATAGTATGGTTAAGTGGATTGTCGTTAGTGGAGTAGATGAGATAGGTCGCAACTGCCATTTATTGGAAACAGAGGATTCCTTCTATATTGTAGATTGCGGAGTAAAATTTGGCACGTTTAAAGAACCTGGTATAGAATATATCATTCCAGATTTTAGTTATATTTTAGAGAACGCCCATAAACTTAAAGGTGCTTTCTTTTCACATGCTCATGAGGATCACATTGGAGCCGTTCCTTACTTACTCAACGCTTTGAGTGGAAAGATAAATAAGCTATCTATCTATACTGCACCCCTCACTATGGAAATGCTAAAAGATTATCTTAAGGGTAAACATGGAATATCAATAGATTTAAAGCCTATTTACCCCCGAAAATATATTCAAATAGACAAAGGTTTGGGTGTCTTACCTATG
>CAZATH010000150.1:0-3542 GCA_964487995.1 uncultured bacterium | reverse complement strand
TTTCCGGAGTAACCTCATCAATTTTTACTGTTTTGTTTTTTAAGTTGATACGTGCAATTTTTCCCGCATACCCATAGAGCATAAGATATCACCTCCCGTTATTTTTAGCCTACCACAGCAGGCTCTATTACCAATTTTCCCTCTTTGAATCTTTTCCAGTTAAGCTTGGTGATGTCGTATGTGAGCTCCATATTCAAGATCCACTCTGCTAATATCATACCTATAGAAGGTCCGAACATAAATCCATGGCCAGAGCCACCTGCCAGTATCCACAGTCCTTTATAAACATCTATAGGACCAACAATGTGGTGGTGATCTGTTGTCATATCGTAGAAGCCAGCCCATTGTCTTACAATATGGACATCTTTAAGAAATGGCATTACTTCTAGTATTGTTGATGCCATTTTTCTAAGAAATTTCCAAGAAGAGTTTATATTATAATCTTTGGGATCAAACCACTTTTCTGGATTATCAGGTGAGATTCCCATAATGAAACCACCGTGGGGACGTTGTTGGGCATAGAAACCCTTTGAAAATGAAATGACCATAGGATCTAGGAAACGCTCAAGAGGTTCGGTAATTAGAATTTCATGTTTCTCAGCCCATAGTGGTATCTCTACGCCAATATCTTTTAAGAGTTTAGTAGACCAAGTACCCGCAGCTACGATAACATTACCCCCATAAATATTACCTTGTGGTGTTTTTACTCCTATTACTGAATTTCTCTCAACTAGTATTTCTAAAACTGGTGTATGCTTTTTAAGCTCAACACCTAATCGTTTGGCAGCCTCAATATAGGCAAAGGTGGTATAAAATGGGTCAGCATGACCGTCCCGTGCGTGATAAGTAGAACCAACCACACCTTCCAAGTTAAGCATAGGCCACCGATAATGTATCTCCTCTGGGGATAATATTTCAGTATTTATTCCAGCTTCATGTTGGACTTTAACGTTTCTCTTGAGATTCTGCATTTCCTCTTCTGAATAGGCTAATACCAGGTAACCGCCTTGGTGGAGTCCTATTAATTCTTTAGGATAATCCAGTTCTTCATGTAAATGTTCAAATTTTTCTAGTGATATTTTCATCAAGTTCGTATTAAAAGGAGTGCCAAATTGGGCACGTATGCCTGCAGCACATGAGCCTGTGGCACCTGCTGTTGGAAATTCTTTGTCTATTATTAATATACTGCCGGCTTTTCTCTTGGCTAACTCGTATGCTACTACCGCTCCGCTGATACCTGCCCCGATAATAATATAATCAAAGGTTTTATTCATCGGCCTCCACCTCCATTGCGGTTTGGAAAGTGATATTTTTCATAGGAGGCCTTATCATTGTTGGTCGCATTGGAACTTTGTCGGGAGTTGTTCCATGATAACGTGCCAGTTCTCTAAGAATAATAGGACGGCATGTTTTACCACCGCATGGTCCCATACCGGCTCTTGTGTATCTCTTCACCTCATCATAGGTTGTATATCCCAGTTCGTATATTGCACGGCGAATATCTGCTAGTGTAACATCTTCACAACGACATACTATTACCTTTTCTGGATCCACTTTCCATCACCTCCTCTTAAAGAAACGCACATAAAGAGCCATGCCTTTGGGTACCTTTAAGGTTACTATAGGAGTCTTATCTTTTTTGTTGACTGCTGGTAAATGAACAACTTTTTCTACAGTGCCTTCGCATACTACTTTTCCTTCGTGGTTTAAACAATCCACAGTTTCTCCTACTTCTGGGAGAGGAAACTCATATGGTATAGATACTCTATCACCATCTTCTTTACTCCCATCAACAAGGGCTATTGCCAGTCCAGGGCACGCCGCTACGCACAAGGCACATCCAATACACTTATCGAAATCTATCTGAGGAATGGCTGTTAGTTTTTCCATGGTTATTGCACCAGTGGGGCATGAAACGACGCAGGGATTACAAGGTATTTCTTGCCAACATTCTATCATTGCGACAGGACCACGGGATAAACGACTTTCAGGGGGAGCTTTCTGGAGAATATCTTCTTGGGTTGGTATTCCGTCTATAGCAAGCATTAGCATAACCCCCTTTCCTTTGCTGCTTTGTGCAGTTTGTCAAGTCCCTGCCTTAGCCGGGTAAGTAGTGGAGCATCACGAAGTTGCCATAGTTCTTCTTTCCACTGCTGTATTTGCTCATCAGAGACAGAAAGTCCCAGTGCATTTGCTGCACTTGCACCGGCTATTTTGCCTTCCAGTGCGGCTGTTGTTGCCTCTTCTATTCCCGATGCATCACCGGCAACATATACTTGTGGATTATTGGTTTGCATATTTTCGTTGTGTATGGGGACAAGGCCCCCTAATTCTGGAATCCATACAAGTTCTACACCTGCTTGGTATAGTAAGTCTGTAAGCGGAGAAAGTCCTATAGATATAGCTATTGTGTCAACGTCTAAATCTTTTTCTGTTCCTTTTATTGGATTGAATTTATCATCAATTTCGGCGATTACAGCACCTTCTACAAATTGAGAACCCTTAATTTTTATAACGGTATGTTTCATATAAAGTGGAATTCCCATTCTTCTGATTTTTGTAACGTGTACCCAATAGGCACCACCTAGTTTGGGTAATACATCTACAACGGCTTTGACCTCTGCACCCGCCTGCATTAGTTGATATGCTAAAATTACTCCTATGTTTCCGGCACCTACAATAAGATATTTTTCACCTGGTAAAACACCGTATACATGCATCATGGTTTGGATAGCCCCTGCACCATATACTCCAGGGATGTCGGCATTTTCAATTGGTAAAGTTTTTTCCTGTGCCCCAACAGCAACGATTACTTTCTTGGGATATATGGGAATCAGCTTTCCTTGTTTTTCTATCATCCATGCCCCATCATCATATATACCTATCGCTTCACTTGATAGTAGCACAGTAATGTTATCGAACTTTTCAACTTCCGATGCCCATTCCTTAGCCAGCTGAATGCCTCTTGTACCTGCTCCTTTTTCTGCCCATCCAAAGAACTTGTGGGTCTGTTTAACAAGCTGTCCGCCCAGATAAGCCTGCCTTTCGACCAAGATAACGTTTGCTCCTGTCTCTGCGGCGGTTATTGCGGCATTCATTCCTGCGGGACCACCACCTATTACCAATATATCAGTCTTCATTGTGGAGAGCCCCCTTCCCTTTGATTCTTTCTATCACCATTCCTTCTTCGAGAGGTGTAATACATGTTCTGATATTAGGAACGTTGTTTACTGTCATTAGGCAAGAAGAGCAATTACCGATAGCGCAGTAAAAACCTCTTGGTCTGTGAAGTTTTAAGCTTTCTCTGAAGACTTTAATACCGTTGGCTACCAATGCCGAAGCTATTGTGTCACCTTCATAGCCCCACATCTCTTGCCCTTCAAAGTAAAACTTAATCTTTTTCCCCCTCTTGAAGGTAAGAATGGGGTGGTTTTCTATACGTTTCAAAATTTCACCCCCTTAGATGTTATTTCAAATTTATTCTATCATTTATGCATATCTTTTGAGTAGATCTATATCTTATGCATTGAATATCTTGTATT
>CAZATH010000149.1:0-3551 GCA_964487995.1 uncultured bacterium | reverse complement strand
AATAGGGCATGGCAAGAGGCAGAGGATATTATAAAAGCTGTTGATGAAGAGGCTAAACGGTTAATTAATCTTCTGAAAGAGAAATCTATAGCTGATAAAGAGGCATATGAAGCAAGAAGGCGACTGCGTGAGCTTCGCGAAGAAGTGGCAGGAAAAAAGGTTCAATCACGAAAAGAGATAAAGAGTATCGAAAAGAAGAGAAAGGAACTTTCTGAGAAGAAAAAGGTCTCTCCATATATCTTTGTCGATAAGGAACCCGAACCCGGTGATAATGTCTTTGTAGAGGCAATGGGCGGACAACTGGGTGTGGTAATTAGCATTAAGGGAAAAAAAGCAGAAGTCTTAATGAAGAGTATGACATTAACGGTCCCGATTTCTGAACTACGGGTTGTAGATATCAATCCTGAAGTGTTGAAAAAGAATGTTAATGTTGAAGCTACTATGTCTGCTGTGCCTATGAAACTTGATTTGCACGGTCAGAAGGTGGAGGATGCTCTGGAGATGCTTGATAGTTATATTACCAAAGCTCATGCATCGGGATATTCTTTTGTATATATAGTTCACGGGGTTGGAACAGGTGCACTTAAGGGGGCTATTCGTAGAAGACTAAGGGAATATCCTTTTGTTAAGTCCTTTAGAAGTGCTAATGCCGATGAGGGTGGCAGTGGCGTTACGATTGTTTACTTTAATTAAACAATAAGGGAGGCAATTGCCTCCCTTATATTATTTCGTAAGATGATATTTTTATTCTTCGGGTAATTTATAGGTAATCACGTCGGTTATTTGGTTGTTTTCATCTACAAATACGGCTTTAGGTGGAGAGATTTGCTCACCAGGAGTGATATATGCAAATGACATGATTACCACGATATCGCCTACTTCACCTAATCGTGCCGATGGGCCATTGAGAACCACCTCACCACTGCCCCTGCGGCCAGGAATGACATATGTATAAAGGCGAGAGCCATTATTTTCGTTTACCACCAGCACTTCTTGCCATGGGTGTAAACCTGCCGCTTCATATAAGTTTGGATCAATGGTTATAGAACCCATATATGAAATGTGCTTATCTGTTATCTTTGCCCGATGTATCTTTCCGGCAAGAACTTTAATATACATTTACCTCACCATCCTCAACTCTAAATCTGATATTATCTATAAGACGTGCAGGTCCTAAAAATACTGCCGTTGCCAAGATATATATACCATCTGTTATTTCCTTTATAGGCTGAAGATCATCCCACGATACAATCTGAACATATTGTACACGAGCACCTGGAATGTTTTCTAATTGCTCTAAGACTTTTTCTATTACCGTAGAAGCCTCTCTTTCTCCGTTTTTAATTAGGTTAAAGCCATACAGTAGTGCCTGATAGATTCTTGGTGCAACAGCACGTTCCTCTGGGGAAAGATATGTATTACGTGAAGACATGGCAAGCCCATCTTTTTCTCTTGTGGTTTCTACTGGAACTATCTCTATAGGGAAGTTAAGGTCTTTTACCATCTGCATAATGATTCTCAGTTGCTGAATGTCTTTTTTCCCAAAATAAGCTTTGTCAGGCATCACAATATTAAATAACTTGGCCACTACCGTTAGAACACCACGGAAATGCCCTGGTCTAAATCGCCCACACAGATGATCTGATAACTTAAGAACATCTACATAAACAAGAGGATTGCCATCTGGATACATCTGGGATACATCAGGGGCAAATATGTAGTCTACACCTTCTTTTTCACATAGCGATGCATCGCGATTTAAATCTCGGGGATATGCTTCAAAATCTTCGCCTTCTCCAAATTGTGTTGGATTTACAAATATGCTTACCACAACAATGTCATTCTCTTTTCTTGCCTTTCTTATGAGATTCAGATGTCCTTCGTGGAGATATCCCATGGTGGGTACAAAGCCTATACTTTTATCCTCTTTACGATGTTGCCATAAGGCTGCCCTTAGCTTTTCTATGTTTTTTATGATTTCCATATATTTCCTCCCCCCCTGTCTTCAAAAACTATGTTTTTCATCGGGAAAGATTTCTTCCTTCACTTCCTTTGAGTAGGATTGAAGGGCATTTATTACAGGTTCATGTAAATTGGCATATTTCTTGAGAAACGTAAAGTTTATATCAGGATCAAGGCCAAGTAAATCGTAAAGAACCAACACTTGACCATCGGTATATTTTCCAGCGCCTATGCCTATAGTTGGTACTGATATACTTTCTGTTATTGCCTTGGCCACTTCAGTCTTGGTGGCTTCAATGACAATGGAGAAGACACCTGCATCTTCCAGTGCTTTTGCTGAACGTATGAGATATTCAGAGGCTTCCTGTTTTTTTCCTTGAACTTTGTATCCCCCCATTAAGTTGACAGATTGAGGGGTCATTCCAATGTGCCCCATAACGGGTATACCTTGCCTTACCAAGAACCTTATAATGTCGGCTTTTTCTATACCCCCTTCTAATTTTACAGCTTCAGCTCCTGCTTTTAGTAATACTTCTGCTGTCTTAGCAGCTGTATCCTCATTGTAATATGACATGAAGGGCATATCTGCAACAAGTAAAGGAGTGGATAATCCTCTTCTGACAGCACGTGTATGGTAGACGATATCATTTACGGATACAGGTATAGTTGTATCTAAGCCCTGTATTACACTCCCCAATGAATCGCCAACTAGGACAGCATCTACACATTTGCAAAGCTCTATTAGTTTGGCAAATGTGTAGTCGTATGCTGTTACCATGACGATCTTTCTCTTGCCTTTAAGTCTTTTAAACTTAGGAACCGTTATCTTTCCCATTGTTTTCCCCTCCACCTTTGTGTAGTTTATATATTACATCACTTTGAAGTTTGTAAAGCTCTAAAGGTAGTCCCTTGAGTAAAGATGTTTCAATATTAATTGTTTCCATATCGCCTCTTGCTGCAGGACCGGTAAGACCATTAAGACCATAAGTAAGCACGTTTTCTATGCTGATGTATGCTAAATTTTTTACGCTTTCCACAATTTCAGGTGGTAGTTTTCCTACTTCTCTAAGCAGGGTGATACCAATCAATGTGTTTAGGGCAGTGAAATTGGAGATAAAGACCAGGGCTGTGTGGTATAGTGGCTTTTTATCTGTATCGAGAACAAAGTAGTTACCTTGAAGGGTATCTATGATATCGCTGCATATCTCTATATCTCCCTCTATGGCAAATAGTATGCCTTTAAATGATGAATCTGGTGTGATGCTTAATATAGGATGCATACTGCACCTTTTCTCAGTTGACAGTATTTCGGAAGATAGAAGACCACTCATGTGAATATGTTGGCTCTTTGGATACAAGGCCTTTAGTTCCTGAGAGGTTTGAGCGATGTCTTTATCCTTTCTTACTATGATAAATCTCTGACAGGATGTCTTCTTGCCGTAGGGTAGAAAAATTACTTGATAAGACTCTGCGATGTACCTGGCTCGTGTCTGAGATGGTGAAGTGATGCATAACTCGTAGTGTTCTTTAAGGTTTTTGATAAGTGCCTGGGCAACTTTGCCTGTTCCTACTATGCAGATGCTATCTTT
>CAZATH010000148.1:0-3563 GCA_964487995.1 uncultured bacterium | reverse complement strand
CATATATCTCCATAACCATATTTCCACTCTTTTCAACCATTACTCCTGCAAGCTTGTCAATATTTATACTAATTTCCACGTCTCTAATCATCCTTCCACCTCCTCAATTATTATCTCGGTATGGGGCTTCTCATCCCCGGAGCATATATACTTTCGTATGCGAACATCCACAAGCTGACCATCATCCCTGTACGCTATACCGTTGAGAGCATCGCAAACAGCCTTGCCAAGGTTATCCCAATCGGGGCGAGTGGCCTTCCACTCCCTGGGCATTGGCTTCTTTTTCCACATTTTAGATTTTGGGCGTTGAAAACAAAACACTATATCCACCCTTATTGGACCTTCAAGCGGGGCATCAAAATGCTCATATGCTATCTCTTTAACGAGTGTCTCAAAGCTCTTTGTCTTCTTTGGAGTGTATGCCACTCCGGTCTTGGTGTTGAAACGTGGGCGCGCTTTGGCAACTGGCTCCCCAGGTATTACCAGTTTCATGGGACTACCTCTTCCAGAATTTTTTGAGGTTTTCTGTATAGTTTAGATACTCTTCAACGCTATCGAATATATGGTAATCTATTACCATCACTCTCCAGTCAGGATGCTCTTTCATGAGAAGCTCTCTTAGCTTTTTTGCCTCTTCTTCGTTTGTGAAAGTTGCCACATGATATGATTCTCCCAACAGGCAATCAGGAAGACATCTTCTTACCTCATACACCTTCTTCAATCTACCACCTCCACGAGGTCAGTGCTCTATGGTTTCCATCTCGTACAGGTATTTTTTAACTTTTATCTCATCAAGCCTGCCATTTATGTATGCTTCAGTATCTTCAGGGTGGAACAGAGCAATATAGTACTTTAATTTCTCAAGCTTCATAATCTCACGGTATCCCTGTAACTTTAGCCATATTCTTGTGAGAAGTTCTTGTGTGACTGCCTTATCAAGCCATTCAATTCCGTAGAACGGCAGTATTCCTATGTTTTCACCATCTGAATTTGCCAGTATCTTCGCCACTCTCCCTGGGTTGAAGTTTGGACTCAAAGCCCCGGCATCATACAGCTCTGAAACCATGTTTTTAAGTTCATCTTTGGCAACAGATACCCAGAACCTTTTAACAACATACTCTTGAACAAGTTTTTTAAATTCTGAGTATCTGTTGTCTGTTACAGGTAATGGCGGCAAGACTTCCTTTAAGGCTTTATCTTCTGGTTTTTCTTCAGTTTTCTCCTCCTCGGTTTGCTCTACTTCCTCCTCACCTCTCTCCTCTTCCTTTTCTTCCTTCTCTTCTATAGCCTCTTCCTGTTCTTGATTCTCTGTTTTTTGTTCTTCTGCGTTTTCCTCTTTCATTTTCTGGGCTTTTACATCGTAGTAGCTTCCAATAACCACGTATTCATCGCCAACCCTTTCTATGTAGTATTTTTCACCGCACTCATCACACACTGCCATGTTGATAGGCACTATTATCCGCATAGGTTTTCCGCATTTCGGGCAGTTCGGGTGTTTTATCTTTTTATGCTCTTCCATCTTTATCACCTCATTATTTCGTAAGAAACGTAATCTCCTGGATTTATTTCATAAGCGCGAACAATGTCTATGGGTAATCTCAAAACAAGCGAGCCAGATATATATCTTGCCACAACTCCCTCAACAAGCTCATTTATGAACATATTCTTGCCAACTACTCCTTTAAGAAGGTAATCTACCCTCTCTCCAGGTTTCAGGCTATATTTCTCACGTATATCCTTTTTAACAACAAACACGATGCTCCCACCATTCCTAAACACTTTACCTATTGCCACAATATTAGGATATATATAAGAAGTATATAAACTTGGCGCCCAAGCAAAACTTTATATAGTTGTTTGTTATTGCCTACTATATGCAACCAATAAACACCAATAATGAGGGCGAAATTAAGAAAACAACAATACAGGTTTTAACAACTACAAGAGACCTTTTGAAGAGTGTGGGGCGCAAGGATGAAACATATGATGACCTTATAACAAGACTAGTGAACTTCTATTTGAGGCACAAAGACCTTGCAGAGAAAGAGGACGGCTCCATATAATCGCAGGGGCCTGACGCTATGCTCTTTGCTGACAGTGAAATAAGGGCTATATGGTACGACTACCTATCGTACAATGAGTGGGAGAAATTATTTGAGTTGGGTGAAATTTATCCAGATGTACGCTCACTATACATAGATTTTGAATCTCTGGTGGAATATAATGGCGATTTTGCATACGATATTCTCGACAATCCAGAGATTTATCTGAAGATTGCCAAGAGCGTATTGTCTGAATTGGTACCAGAAGCGTCAAAGGCAAACATTCGCATAACAAATATAAGTGACCTGGCCTTCAGAAAGATAAATGACATAAATAGTAGTGATGTTGGCAAAATGATAAAGATTGACGGTATAGTGCGCAAAGTATCTGATGCCAGACCAATAATAACTGTTGGAGCATGGATATGCTCAGATTGTGGATGCACAACATTCGTTGCTACGGAGGATGGAAAGCTGAAAAAGCCAGATAAATGTGCGTGCTGTGGCAAAAGCAAGTATAAGGTATCATTCAAGCTGGACCCAAAGCAATCTGAAAAGGTTGATTTCAGGTATCTGGAGATACAGGATATACCGGAGAACATCCAGGGCACATCGCAACCAAGAAAACTAGAGGTACATCTTTACGATGACATTGCACTTGAAAAAATAAACCCAGGGGATAGACTAGAAATAACAGGTATACTTAAAGCCGTACCGATGGGTTCAAGGAACAACCCATCAGCACAGATGAGCTTCTATCTGGAAGCAAACTCCATAATAAAGAAAAACAAGGATTGGTCAAGTATAAAGATAAGTGGTGATGATGAGGAAAAGATAAAGGCACTGTCCAGGTCACCGGAACTAATGGAGATGTTTAAGCAGTCTATAGCACCTTCGATATGGGGATATGATATCATAAAAGAGGCGTTGGTTTTGCAGATGTTTGGAGGTGTTCCAAAGAAGCTACCGAATGGGGGCAGAAAGCGTGGAGACATACACATTCTATTAGTTGGGGACCCAGGCACAGCGAAGTCTGAGATACTCATGCAGGTAGCGAATATTGCTCCACGTGCAATCTACACATCTGGAAAGGGCACAAGTGCTGCTGGCCTAACTGCTGCGGCAGTAAAGGATAAGAACAATGTATGGACCCTTGAGGCCGGTGCTTTGGTGATTGCAGATAAGGGGATGGTATGCATAGATGAAATAGATAAGATGAGCAATGAGGACCGTGGTGCGATACATACAGCTATGGAGCAGCAGATAGTGGCTATTGACAAGGCTGGGATACACATCACTCTGCCATCAAGGTGCTCTATTCTTGCCGCAGCCAACCCTGTCCATGGCAGGTTTGACACTACATACAGTCTATCATCGCAGATAAACCTTGACCCAGCATTACTTACAAGATTTGATGCTATATTCAAGATAGTGGATAGGCCGGATGTTAATGTAGATACTGCCCTCGCAAGGCATTTGATAGACATACACCACGCTGGAGAGAGCGAGGAAAAAGATAAA
>CAZATH010000147.1:0-3620 GCA_964487995.1 uncultured bacterium | reverse complement strand
AGAGAGTTTTGTCATCTAAGATGATTTTATATTCACTGTCAACAAACACATCTGCTGGTTCTGTTAATGAAAACCATACGATATGAGCATCAATTCTCAAGCGGGCTTTTTGTGTCCACACATTGTCTTTATTAAGAACTGCAAAATCTGTTTGAGTTTGGTTGGTAAACATTTTTAATTTAGTTTCAAAGTAAATTTGCATGTTTCTATGCCTATTGAGATGGTCATCTGTGAGATTAAGAAATACCCCCACATGTGGTTTAAACGTCTTTATGTAATCAAGTTGAAAAGAACTGATTTCTGCTACAGGTATTCCCTTGAATTCCACGGCATCAAGAACAGGAACCCCTATATTGCCAAACGTTTGAGAAGATATCCCTATATTTCTTAACAGAAAATCTATCAACATGGTTGTGGTGGTCTTTCCGTTAGTTCCCGTTATTGCCACCCAGTCAT
This sequence comes from uncultured bacterium, assembly GCA_964487995.1. Classification (GTDB taxonomy): domain Bacteria; phylum Coprothermobacterota; class Coprothermobacteria; order Coprothermobacterales; family JAADFF01; genus JAADFF01. The sequence goes on along the minus strand of CAZATH010000147.1, from coordinate 3,164 downwards.
CTCTGCCTCTGTCAATATAAGCAATTTCTACATCACCAATTACATCAATATTCCTAGACTTAAAAAAACTTATGACAGGGTGTGTAGGTGAAAACCCTGGTGAAACAGCCATAATATCTATATTTCCAATTTCGAAAACTTTATCCTTATTTTGCCAATATGTTGACCCAGGTTCTGAAAAACCAAGATCATCATCGTATATATAGACAACAGCTCCCCTGTTACGCAAATATGAAACCATGGATTTACCTGTTATGCCATATCCCAGCACTAATACATTTTTATTTTGCCACAACATAAGCTATCACCACCGCAATCATTCCACCTAATGTCTGAAAAAATGTGAATCTAAACACAATTTGAGGCTCGCTCCATCCCATCTTTTGAAAGTGATGATGGATAGGTGACATGAGAAATATCCTACGCCCTGTTTTTTTAAAATATACAACTTGTAAAATAACAGATAGCGTTTCCAAGACAAACACAATACCAATAAGAAGTAAATACCATTCCATATTACTTCTCAAAAATATCGTAGCAAGAACACCGCCAATTGCAAATGCCCCCGTATCACCCATAAAGATATCTGCGGGATGTGCATTAAACCACAGGAAACCTATCAAAAATCCAAGCAACATAAAGAAAACAGCTCCATACCCAGGTAATAACAGCATAGAAAATAAAAGTGCAACAATAGATGTCATTGCAAGTAAGCTATCAATACCATCAGTCATATTTGTAGAGTTAACTACAGCCATGAACACCACAACTACCCACACAACTTCCCATAAAGATGAAGTTCTACCCCACAGATAAGCACCCAGGATACCGATAAGAATTTGCAAAACAATTTTCTCTCTAGCCTTAAGTGGTCTACTTATCCCATTAATACCAAGTTTCATGAGGTCATCTAATGTACCAACCAATCCTATCAATACAGCAGGAAGCATATACCAAGTTTTTGCCCACAGAATAAATACAATCAAAAGAAATAAAAATGGGATACCGCCCAACGGTGGTACTTTTCTTTTCTTCTCTTCATAAAAGTCGCGACTGTTTTTTTGCCACAGTCGCCTTTCACTGGCAAGTTCTACTATAAGTCCACATCCTCCAAGCCCGGCAAGTAAACCAGGAAGAAGCCATTTACTCATCTCAAGTGGATTCATCCTCAACCAACCCCACTCTTTCCAGTATCTTTTCAAGATGTACACTCCTTGAGCCTTTTAAAGCAATAACAGAATACTGTCCTACATATCTATCAATTTCATCAAGTAGTAATTCAACGTTCTCGTATATTTCCATGTTTAAATTTTCGGTGTTTTTCAATAAAGCATCATAAGTGGTCTTTATATCACTGCCGACAAGAATCAACTTACCAGGAGAAAGCTTGCTAAGCCACATTGCAAGCTCCTCATGATAATACTTTGAAAAATCACCAAGTTCTTTCATATCACCTATAATCAGCAATAACTCTTCCTTATCAGGAAGTAATTTACCAAGTGTATTGAGAAAATATTTCATACTTTCCGGAGATGCATTATAAGCGTCAAAAACAATCTTCTGTGTACCTTTATTAAAAACTTGCATTCTTCCCCACACAGGCCTAAAGTCCTGTAGTCTTGCTGACATATAAGAAAGTGTCAAATCATAAATAAAACCCACTGCTACCGCAGCCATGACATCATATACATAATGAATACCATGAAGCGGTATATGAACTTTCTTGCTTTCCCCAAAGGCCGTAAGGGTAAAAGTGGTCCCATTCCAATCAATATGAATATGTTTGGCAGATATATCAACGTGTCCTTTTCTTCCAAAAGTTATTACTTGATCAGAATGTATGTAAGGATATGTTTTTATATCTTTAAAGAGCTTACCTGGCACAATTACCCAGCCGTTACTTTTAACATGTCTTAAAGCCTTCAAGTTCTCTACTTTAACTGTTTCTATGTTCCCAAGGTATTCAAGATGCTCAGCAGCAATAGAGGTTATCACCAATATACGAGGTTTAACTATACTAGCCAATATATTGACATCATCTTTTTCATGTAATGCAAGCTCAAATATAGACATAGGGATACCAATAGGCATGTTTATAATTTCCGTAGGAACTGATATCAGTGTATTGTAATTACCAGGTGTTTTATAAAGTGTATAAATGCCTGATAAAATATGGGCAATTAACTCTTTAGTGGTAGTTTTTCCAACACTACCTACTACGGCTATCGCATCGTTATTTATTTCCATTTGTCTCCGTGCCGTTGCAAGTTCCCATAATGCCTTAAGGGTATCTGACACCCCTATGAGAGGCTTGTTAACGTACTCTTTAAAGAAATACTCTTCATCCACAATAGCAGCCACAGCACCACGTTTAATTGCATCATCCACATAAAAATGTCCATTGGTTTTCAACCCTTTTAGAGCAACAAAAAGATCTCCTTCTTTAACATGTCTACTATCAAATCGCACCCTTTTATACAAAGAATATGGAGAAACATTTCCTAAATGGCCACCTGTAATGCTAACAACCCTTCCTAATGTTCTAAATCTCCACATGATACCCCTATCTCCTTAAGAACATTAAGATCCGAGAAATCCAAATTGATTCCTTCCTTTGTTATATAAGCCCTCTCATCACCACGTCCTGCCAATACCACAACATCTCCTGGTTTACTTCTATACCAAACTTCTTTAACAGCTTCTCTTCGATTTCCTGCATACAAAACTTTATGGGAATAACCCTTTGATACCCCACTATAAACATCCATACAGATTGTTTGTTCATCTTCTCCTTTTGGGTTATGGGGAGAAATAAACAGTGCATCAGCCATTTTACTGGCAATTGCACCTATTTTCCAACGTTTAACCCTGTCGCCACTTCCAACAGCTCCTACAACAATCAAAATTCTCTTACCAGGATATAGATGTTTAATATCCTCTATCAATCCCTGAACCGCTCTCGGAGTATGGGCATAATCTACTATAACAGTTCTTCCCTCGCAGTTATAAGTAGCAAACCTTCCAGAAGGTTTAGGCAAGGAAGATAAAACTCCCGCATCAATACCAAATCCCAATTGGTGGGCAAGACCTAAAACTCCTGTCAGATTATAAATAAAGAAAGAAGGCATAGCAGGAATATGTGCTTTCAAAATAAAATCTCTAAG
>CAZATH010000146.1:0-3648 GCA_964487995.1 uncultured bacterium | reverse complement strand
TGCCACAGGTATAAAGTGGGCATGGCCTGATAGACTGGTATTTACCTACCAAGGAGACGGAGATGCAGCATCAATTGGTTTTGCCGAAACCTCTTATGCGGCTATTCGTGGTGTAAATATCACGACAATTATGGTTAATAATGCTGTTTATGGCATGACTGGCGGACAGATGGCACCCACTACTTTGGTTGGCATGAAGACAACAACCTCTCCATATGGAAGAGATCCTAAATATGCTGGTTATCCTCTCAAGATGGCTGAACATATTGCACAATTTGAAGGTACTGCTTTGTCGGTAAGAGTTTCTGCCTTTGATCCTCAACATGTTTTGGAAATGAAAAAATGGATAAAGAAAGCGTTCCAATATCAAATGGAGGGTAAAGGTTATACATTTGTAGAAGTGGTATCCACATGTCCTACAAATTGGAGAATGGATCCCGTAAAGGCTGCTGAATTTGTAAAGAATGAAATGATCAAGGTTTATCCGCTGGGTGTTTACAAGGATGTAGGCGAAGCCAAGAAGGAGGGATAGGCAATGATTAAAGACGTTATCTTTGCTGGATTTGGTGGACAGGGAGTTATGGTTGCCGGTCAAATTTTATCAAAATCAGCTATGGATAAAGGTTACTTTACAACATGGCTTCCTTCTTATGGTCCTGAGCAGAGAGGTGGTACAGCTAATTGTACAGTGATGATTTCAGATGAACCTATTGCTTCCCCACTTACACATGAACCTACCTATTGTGTGATATTTAATAATCCATCTTTTCAAAAATTTGAACCAATGGCCAAAAGTGGTGGTGTGTTTATTTATAACACTTCCATGATTACGGAAAAACCCTCCAGGGATGATCTTACTTATATAGCTATTCCTGCAACTGAGCTTGCCGAGGAGATGGGAAGTGTTAAGGCTACAAACATGATATTACTTGGTGCTCTAACATACTTTTTAAGTGATATTGTTGCATTGGACGATATCATAGCTGCAATGCGTGAAAAACTTGGAAAGAAGAAACCTGAGCTTGCTGATCTTAACGAAGCTGCTCTTAGAAAGGGGTATGAGCTTGCCCAACAACAGGCATAATATTCTAAGAGGGTAGAAACAAAAAAGTATAGGGGGCATTTGCCCCCTTTTTTCGTTGTAGAATAAAATTAAAATATCTTTGGGAGTGATATTGTGAGTATATTCAATACGGCAAATATTTTAACACTAATCAGATTATTTATGATTCTTCCGCTGTTTCCTCTTTCTATGCATAAACAATACTATTATATTGCCCTTTTGTTATTTTGGTTTGCGATGCTTACCGATATGTTTGATGGCTTGATTGCACGTAGATACAATATGGTTACAAATCTGGGTAAATTTATGGATCAAATTACAGATAAATTGCTTATAAATGCTATATTGCTCATATTTTTGTGGGATAAAATGCTTCCATTGTGGTTTGTTTCTATTATCATTCTGAGAGACCTTTTGGTTGGTGGAATAAGAATGTTTTTGGCATCTAAGGGGGTAGTAGTACCCGCTAATAAATGGGGAAAAATGAAAACCCTTCTTCAAACTATTCTTGTTTCAGTAGTGTATCTCTCTCCTTATTTTCCGTTAAATTCGTTAATATTGCTCTTGGTTTGGATAACTGCTTTAGTATCGGTATATTCTGGTTATACATACTTTTTATATGCCTTACCTTATCTCTTAGAAAAGGAGGGTTAGGTTCTGTGAACAAATCTCTTATTTGGCAGGGAAAATTTTTACAAATATACCTTGTTGACGATCACTACGAAGTGGTAAAAAGACCTGCAGCGGTTGGTATTATTGCCACAGATGATGAGGGAAATATTGTCCTTGTTAGGCAATATAGACCTGCTATTGGTAGATGGACATGGGAGATTCCGGCAGGACTGATGGATGAGGGAGAAGATCCTATCCAAACGGCTGTTCGTGAGTTGAAAGAAGAAACGGGATATATGCATGTTGCAGGAAGCGAAAAATACCTTGGTTATATGTATCCTACAGTGGGATATGCCAATGAAGTGCTTCACTTTGTGAAATTGAAAATTGACAAAAGACATTATGTAGGGCAAAAGTTAGATGAGGGAGAAAGAATTTCAGAGGTAAAATTTATGCCTATATTAACGTTTGTTGAAAAATGCAGACGTCTAGAGTTTCACGATAGCAAAACGCTTGTATCTTCACTGCTGGTGGTATACTGAAATTAGAGGAGGTGTTAATCATGCTGAACTTTAGGAGGATAACCGTAATTGTTATAGATAGTGGAGGGGTTGGAGAACTTCCAGATGCTTATAAGTTCAATGACGTAGGTACAAATACTATGCTGCATGTGCTTGAGGGGAGAGATAAGCTACCAGAAACCTATCTTTCAATGGGATTGGGTTTTTTGATATGGGGAAGGGAACCGACTATGAATACCCGCTATGGAAAAATGGCAGAGATGTCTCCTGGGAAAGATACCACGACAGGGCATTGGGAAATGATGGGGCTTGTGCTTCAGAAACCATTTCCTACTTATCCCAATGGTTTTCCACAAGAAGTTATAGAGAAGTTTGAAAAGAAGATAGGAAGGAAAGTTTTAGGTAATAGACCCGCTTCGGGTACTGTAATTTTAGATGAGCTTGGTGAGTTGCACCTTAAAACAGGGTATCCTATTGTTTACACGTCTGCTGACTCAGTTTTTCAAATAGCTGCTCATGAGGATATCATTCCCCCTAAAGAGTTATATGAAATATGTGAGATAGCAAGGGATATTCTTCAAGGGGAACATGCTGTCGCGAGAGTTATTGCTAGACCTTTCATTGGAGATAAGAAGGGGCATTTCAAAAGAACAGCCAATAGAAGAGATTTTTCATTGCCACCAATGGGAGATACCGTTCTTGATTACCTTAAGGATGCGGGTTATGATGTAATAGGAATTGGTAAAATTGGTGATATATTTGCACATAGGGGCCTCACTTATGAAACACATACACATAACAATGCAGAAGGTATGGAGATTACTATAGATTTCATTAAAAAGCAAGATTGGAATGGACTTCTCTTCACTAACCTGGTAGATTTTGATACACTTTATGGCCATAGGAGAAATCGTGATGGATACTACCAAGCGATTATGGAGTTTGATGAATATCTTGCCAAATTACTTCCTTTGCTTGGTGATGATGATCTACTGGTTATCACTGCAGATCATGGTTGTGATCCAACTCATACGATTCATACAGATCATACCAGAGAGTATGTTCCTCTAATAGCTTATTCTCCAGCATATGAAAAGCCTATTTATGTTGGAGTAAGAAAGACATACGCCGATTTAGGACAAACTATTGCAAAGAATTTTGGTGTTGGTCCTATGAAATATGGGGAAGTTATAGAAGAGATATTTAAAAAATAAGTAGGAGGTGAGAATAATGATAAACAATGTTGAGGAGTATAAGAAAAAGGTTGAAAGTGCAGTTTCCTACATAAGGGATAAATCTGGTATTCAAAACTTTGATGTGGCAGTAATTTTGGGTTCTGGTCTTGGCGGTTTGGTTGAAGCTGTTGAAAATACCTTGGAAATTCCTTATAGTGAAATTCCGAATTTTCCACAGTCTACGGTAAAGGGACATAGTGGTAAATTGGTTATAGGG